>JBKCXA010000762.1:0-10353 GCA_046316935.1 Prosthecobacter sp. | reverse complement strand
ACATAAAGCCGAAGACGAGCATGAAGGCATCAATCTCCTGCGAGACGCCAAAGGTGGAGGCCACGACGGCGTCTTTGACGAAGGAAACGACCTTGCTGGCCAGCGTCAGCACAAATACCAGCGCCAGCCCTGAGAGCAGGGCGGAGCCAAGGCCCCGAGCCAGCAGCGAGCGGATCGGGGCCGGGATATGGGCCGAAATTGAGGACATTCATAGCAATTATAAACACTAGAATAAGATTCGGCAAACTTGAGGATGGGCTTTTTGCCCCTTTTCGGGCCTCTCCCCTGCCCTTCGGCCTGAATTTGCGACTGCTCCTACCCCGCCAGATCCGCCGCGAAGCTGCGCAGCTTTTCCCGCAGTGGTTCCGAGGCCGCCGCGAGGTCCCGCTGCTGGCGCTCGTAGTCCGCCCGGCCCTCCGGCGTCTCGATGGGGATGGGTTCGTAGCCCAAGGCACGCAATTCATACGGGCTGGCCCGCATGTCGAGCTGGCGGGCGGTCCAGGCATTGGCAAAGCACTCGCCGATGAGATCGGACCCGCACCACGGCAGCAGTTTTCCGGCCCATTTATAAAGGTCCATGTTCGTGTGCAGGCAGCCTCCTTGTTCCATGTCGAGCCGCGTTTCGAGAACGGGCTGAAAGGCGTTCAAAGGTCGTGCCTCGGGCGTGAAGAAGCGAAAGGCATCGTAGTGCGTGCAGCAGACGGCCTGGGAATCGACAAAGCTCGCGAGTTCATGGGGCGTGAGGCGCAGTTCGTAGCCCTGATGGCGGATTTGCTCTGGCGGCATGCGATAGACCATCGCCCATTCATGCAGCCCGAAGCATCGAAAACGGGTCGGCCGCTCCGAAACGCGTTCGCAAAGGTCACGAATCCACTTCGCGAGCTGCCGGGTGTGATCGGTGAGAAAGGCCTCGTCGAGAAAGACGCGTCCGTTTTGATGCACGAAACGATCCGAGGCTAGCCAGGGGCATTCGAGAAGGTCCTCTGCCTTCACTTCGATGGCGGTGCCGAGTGGTGGCACCCATTGCTTGAGCTTCGCGGGCGAGAGGTTGTAGTAGGTGAAGAGGAAATCCTCCACCGGATGCTTGGTGCCATGGCTGCGACGCTGCGCGAAGGCATCCGCCAGCGACTCCACGCGGTCGAGATGCGCGGCCTGGCGTGCTTTCCAATGCTCGCGGCTCCATTCGATCATACCAGCAGCGAGGCGAGGCCGAGGAAGACGCCCATGCTGACGACATCGGTGGCCGTGGTGAGAAAGATGCTGGAGGCGGTGGCCGGGTCCGCACCGAACTTTCGCAGCACCAGCGGAATCAAAGCCCCGCACACGCCGCTCGTGACACAACTCACCACCATCGAAAGCCACACCACGAGAGCCAGCGAGGAGCCGTTCGGGTTTCCATCGATCCTCGCATACACGATCATGCCGAGGGCCGCCGTGATGCCCACGAGCATGCCATTCATGAGGCCGAGCAGGCCTTCCTTCACGACGAGCGAACGTTCATCGCCCGGCTTCAGATCACCAAGCGTCACCCCACGCAGCGTGACGGCGAGTGCCTGGCAGCCGGTGTTGCCGGATTGCCCTGCCAGCACGGGCAAAAAGGCCGCAAGGAGCACCACGCGGTCCAGCGTGTCCTGAAACGCGGCCACCACGGCAGCAGCCACAAAGCAGGTGGCCAGATTGATTTGCAGCCATGGATGGCGAAAGCGCAGACTGCGCGACACCGGCGTGGTGAGGCGCTCCTCTTTTTCGACGCCGACCATGCTGCCCGCCTGGGCGCTGATCTCGATGGCTCTTGCCTCGAACAGCGTCTGGCCGCGCACGAGCCCGAGCAATCGACCTTCCGCATCGCACACCGGATAGACCGGGTAATGGCGGTTCACCGCCTCCTTCATCGCCTCCGTGAGCGGCATGGCAGGCGTGAGCGTGAAGACATTCGGATACATCACCTCCGAGAGCGGCTTCTCCGGCTCGCCGAGCATCAGATCCCGCATCACGAGCACGCCGAGCAGCTTGTTTGAGTCGTCGGTGACATAGCCGTAGGTGATGAAGGCCTTCTTGGTCAGCTTGCGAAGCGCCTCGATGGTCTCACGAACGGTCATCGACGGACGAAACACCGCCACCGGCGGCTCCATGAGCCAGCCCACGCTGTCCTCGGGGTAGCTGGTGTTTTGCACCCACTGATGGGCCTTCTCGATCGGCGCGGCGGCGAGGATGGCGCAGCGGCGCTCCGCCGTCATCTGATGCAGCACCTGCTGGGCCACCATGGGATTGAGTTCCTGCAAAACCTCCGCCGCTTCGGCATCCGCGGCCGCCTCCAGCGCGTCCGCGGCATCATGCGGCGCGCTTTGACGGACGAGGTCGAGGAGATTTTCAGGAGGAGGCATGCGAGAGGTCGGAGACGATGCGCGTGATCCGCCCGCGTTCAACCAATGGAAGCGAACAACAACGGTGGTTGTGTGTTTTTGCCCCTCGCGGTAGCATTCGGCGGCTTTGAAAATCCTCTCGCCATCCTCTGCACGCACGTCACCAGCCTTCACCCTGCTGGAGATGTCCATCGTGCTGCTGTTGGTGGCCCTGCTCGTGGGCGCGGTGTTTGGCATCCTGCAAAGCTCCCTGCAACTGGCCGACTCCGTGAAGGCGGAGTCCGACCGCGAGCTGCGTGTGCAGAAGTTTGTCGAGCTCTGCGAGAGCACCTTCAATCGCTTGCCCGCCGATGCGGTCATCTCCATCCGCCCGCAGAAGGGCTTCGGCAGCCAGCAGCAGATGCTCGAGATCGCCTTTGCCCTCTCGCCCTTCGACGCGGCCACGCCCGGCATCGTCACCCTCACCGGCGAGGCCGATAAAAACGGCCTTCTTGATGCCGCGGTGGCCTTTGAGGAAGTGCCGTTGAATTTTGCGCCCACCCAGCGGCAGAACACCGCACGCCCGATCCAGCTTCCTTTGCTCAAAGGCATCGCCTCGATGCAGTGGCGGGTGTTTGATCCGCAGACGCAGAAGTGGGTCACAGCCTGGAACGAAAAAGCCGTCGCCGCCGACATCGTCAAAAGCGGCCAGTCCACCCTCACCGGCCTGCCCCCTTCTGGTCAAAACCTCGGCCTCACTCCTGCCGGTGTCCCAAACAGCCCGCAAGTCGGTCTCGCCCTATCCCCCGGCGATCCCAATGCGCCCGCCACGAATCCTCTCGGTGCCACGCCCGGGCTTGCCACCTCCCTCTACCCGCGCCCGCCAATGCTCGAACTCAGCCTCTCCGTCGATGGGGAGGACCCACGGCACTGGATCTTCTGGATACCCGCCTCCGTCGCCCCACCGTGAGGCATCATTGAGGCACGTGCCCGATCTGAAAAACGGCTTTCGCATGCGCCCGGTGCCGCCATACTCCGCGCCCCCATGTCCACCGCAGTTCCTCAGCGCATCGTTTTGAAGTTCGGATCCGGCATTCTCACCAAAGTGAGCACGCCTGAGCCGGACCCGGTGCAGCTTCGCAAGCTCGTCGAGGCGGTGGCCCTGCTCAAAGGGGCCGGGCATGCCGTCGTGGTCGTCAGCAGCGGTGCGGTGGCCTCCGGCTTGAAGCCGCTCGATTTCGCGCAGCGTCCCTCCGATGTCACCACGCTCCAGGCGCTGGCCGCCGTGGGCCAGACCCACCTCATGCATGCCTACGAGAGCCTGCTGCGGGATCACGGCCTGCATGTCGCCCAGCTCCTCGTCACCCATGAGGACTTTGAAAACGCCGACCGTGCGCCCCGCGTGAAGGCCGTGCTCGACAAGCTCCTCGAGTTCCCCCAGGTCGTCCCCGTCATCAATGAGAACGACTCCGTCGCCGTCGAGGAGCTGCGCTATGGGGACAATGACAAGCTCTCCTCCCGCGTGGCCCAGTTCTGGGGCGCCACGACGCTCATGCTGCTGACGAGCGCTCCGGGCTTGCTTCGCGACATGAAGAAGCCAGAGGAAGGCCCCATCCCCGTCGTCACCAACATCGACGACGTGCTGCACCATGCTGAGGAGGAAAAGTCCAAGCTCGGCACCGGCGGCATGATCTCGAAGCTCCGCGCCGTGCAGGACGCCGTGAATGCCGGCATCACCTGCATCATCGCCAGCGGCCGGCATGCCGAGCAGCTTCCCGCCGTCATCGCTGGTGGCGGGGTTTGCACACGCTTCCCTGGAAAACAGCCCTGATCAGGGCTTCGGCGCTGCCGGTGGCGGCGCAGGCGGGATCTCCAGATGAAAGGCCGCCGCCGCCCGCAGCATCATCCGGTGGCATAGGATCTTCTGGCGCGGCGAGAGCGCCTTCTTGTCCAGCAACTGATCGTAGTAGCTCAGCAGATGCGGCAGCGGTTTGTTCCGCGCTGCCTTCTTTATCAGGTGCATCACCCGCGCCAGCTCCTCAAAGGTCAGGCTCGTCTCGTCTTTGCGGAAGTCCACAAGCTCCTCCGGCGTCAGCACAAAGGGATCACGCTCCGAGTTCATCTCCCGCAGCACCTGCGCCAGGATCTCATCCACCTCCTGGGTCGGCGGCGTGTAGCCGGGTGTCGCGTGAAAAATGATCGCCCCCCGCACGTCATGGCGAACCTGCGTCACCACCACCTCGGGCAGCGCCGCCAGGCAGCGAAACGAAAACAGCAAAACAAACAGACAGGCAAAACACAGGGTGCGAATCATCCCCGAAGCTAGCGGACAGCCACGAAAACCTCAAGCCGCCAGCTCACACCCCGCGCATAAACCACGGAGACCTCATCACCGCCTCCCCCGGGTGCCTCGTCTCCCAGTCTCACAGTCCCCGCCCACCCCTTCCCGGCTCATTCGCGATGGCACACGAGCCCGACTTGCGACACATTTCTCCATGCCAGAGGACCTCCCCGTCATCCCGCCCAATCCCATCGCCGAGCAACTCGCCCGCACCGGAGACCCCGCGCACCGCGAGACCGCCAAACTCCTCGCCCGCTACCTCGACGAGGTCTTGCGCATCCCCGGCACAAACATCCGCTTCGGCCTTGATCCCATCCTCGCCCTCTTCCCCGGCGTTGGCGATCTGCTCGTCTCCGGCGCTGGCGGCGTCATCCTCCTCGAGGCGCTGCGCAGCGGCGTCAGCTTCAGCGTCTTCCTCCGCATGGCCGCGAACATGGGTGTGAACTTCCTCCTCGGCCTCATCCCCGGTGCCGGTGCCTTCTTCACCGCCTTTTATAAATCGAACTCACGGAACTTCGCCATCCTCACCGCCTGGCAGGCCGGCCACCACGGTCAGGTGAAGCAGAGCACGCTGCGCTTCTTTCTCGGCCTGCTGATGCTTGTCGCCATGCTCATCGGCTTCGTGGCCGTCATCTACCTCGTCTATGGACTGCTGCTTTACACGGCCTTCAAGTCCATCTTGTCCGCGTTGAGCTGGTGATTCGAAGCGCAAGGTCTCCCCTGCCCTGTGCGTTCCCAGCTGCCATGCTCCGCCACCTTTTCCTCGCGCTCTCCGCCTTGGCCGTCGCCGCCAGCGCCGCTCCAAAACCGAATGTCATCCTGATGCTTGCCGATGACCTGGGCCGTCAGGACCTGGGCTGCTATGGAAGCACGTTTTACGAAACTCCAAACCTCGACCGCCTCGCCAAGGAGGGAGCGCTTTTCACGAATGGCTATGCCGCGTGCCCGGTGTGCTCGCCGACGCGGGCCGCCTTTCAAACGGGCCGCTGGCCGCAGCGCACGGGCATCACGGATTACATCGGCGCGCCGTTGAAGCCGGAGCTTTGGAAGCGAAACACGAAGCTGCTGCCCGCGCCTTACCAGGACCGGCTGTCGCATCAGGAGGTGAGTCTGGCGGAGATGATGAAGACTGCGGGCTACGCCACCTTCTTTGCCGGGAAGTGGCATCTCGGCATGCAGGGCTGGTATCCGGAGGACCAGGGCTATGACATCAACAAGGGCGGTGTGGAGAAAGGCGGCCCTTACGGCCCCGGAAAATACTTCACGCCCTACAACAACCCGCGCCTGCCGGATGGTCCGCCGGGCGAGCACCTGGCCGACCGGCTGGCCTCGGAAACCTGCCAGTTCATCGATGCACACAAGGACCAGCCCTTCTTCGCCTGCTACGCCTTTTACGATGTGCACACGCCGCTGAACGCGAAGAAAGACCTGGAGGCGAAGTATGAGGCCAAACGCCAGAAACTTGGCCTCAGCGCCAAATTTGGCCGCGAAGAGCCGCGTGACGTTCGCCTCGTGCAGGAGCATGTGACCTATGCCGCGATGGTGGAGGCCATGGACACCGCCGTTGGCACAATCTTGAAGAAACTGGACCAGCTCGGCCTGGCGGAGAACACGCTGATCGTCTTCACCTCCGACAACGGCGGCCTGAGCACCAGCGAGGGCTCGCCGACGAGCAATCTCCCGCTGCGCGGTGGCAAAGGCTGGCTCTACGAAGGAGGCATCCGCGAGCCGCTGCTCATCCGCTGGCCGGCCGTGCTGAAGGCGGGCCGCGTGATCGACACACCGGTGTGCAGCATCGACTACTTTGCCACGCTGCGCGAGGTCTGTGGCGCCCGTGAGACCTCCACCATCGACGGCACCAGCCTGCGCCCTCTTCTTGAAGACAAGGGCCCCCTCCCTGAACGCACCCTTTGCTGGCACTATCCGCACTACGGCAATCAGGGCGGCGCTCCCGGAGCGGCAATCCGCGAGGGCGATTGGAAGCTCGTCCACTGGTTCGAGGGCGATCAATACGAGCTCTACAACCTGCGCGAGGACCTTTCCGAGAAGACCAACCTCGCCGCGCAGCATCCCGACCGCGTCAAAAGCATGCTCGCGACGCTCCAGGCCTGGCAAAAAGATGTCGGAGCGCTGATGCCGGTGAAAAATCCATCTTACGATCCCGCGAAGCCGGATGGACGGGTGGCCGCTGGTCCGGCGAAGAAGGGCAAGAAGTAGGCCGGCAGGCTTTCCTCAGTAGCCGCCGGCGATGTACTTCTCCAGTTGCTCGATCGTCACACGTTGCGTGGCGATCGTCCAGCGCACCAGGTCACCGATGGACACCATGCCCAGGAGCGCCCCATCCTCCACCACGGGCAGATGACGCACGCGGCGCTCGGTGACGAGGCTCATGCATTCGGAAACGGTCTGGCCGGGATGCACCGTCACAACATCCCGCACCATGATGTCGCGCACCGCAGTCTCCTTGGATGAGCGGCCCTTGATGGCCACCTTGCTCATGTAGTCGCGCTCCGAGAGGATGCCCACCAGCCGCCCCGAATCAACGACCGGCAGCGCGCCGATGTTCTTCTCCGCCATGCACTCGATGGCCTCAAACACGGTGGCCTCCGGCGAAATGGTCCAGATGTCCCTGCCTTTGTGTTCCAGCAGCGTGCGGGCGGAAGTGGCGATCTCCATGCGAATTTCGGGTGGTTCACAGAAATCACACCGGATCGCCCGCCGAAAAGCAAGCCCCAAATCCGGGGCAGCCAAGGAGCACGGCAGGCATCGACCATCCCAAGGGGATCCACCACCGAGGTTCACAGAGGTGCAGAATTCAATCTCTGCGATCCTCTGCGGACTCTGCGGTGAATCCCACTCATCTCAAACCGCCCGGTTCACCGCGCTGAGCACGGCTTTGATCGAGGCGAGTTCGATGTTCGTGTCCGTTCCCGCGCCCCAGATGAGTTTGCCGGTGGCGTTTTTGATCTGGATGAAGGCAAGCGCGGCGGCTTCAGTGCCGCTAGAGAGGCTTTGCTCGCGGTAGGTGGTGACTTCGAAGCTCGGGGCACCGGCATCGGTGATGAGGGCATCGGCGAAGGCGGCGATTGGTCCGTTGCCTTTGCCGGTGATGCCGCGTTCCTTGCCGTTGATGACCAGACTGCAGCGACAGGTGAAGACACCGTCCACGCCGTCGGCATGAAAGTGGTAGAGCTGGAAGGGCGTCTCGCGCTCGATGTATTCCTTCCAGAACATCTGCTTCAATTCCGCGCCGCTGACCTCGCGGCCGAGGGAATCGACGATGTCGTTGGCGATGGGGCCGAATTCGCGCTGCATGTCCTTCGGCAGCTCGATGCCGAATTCGCTCTCCAGCAAATACGCCACGCCGCCTTTTCCGCTCTGCGAATTCACGCGGATGACCTCGCGGTATTCGCGCCCCACATCGGCGGGATCGATCGTGAGATACGGCACGTCCCAGCACGATTCCGACTTTGAATTTTTCTCCTCCCACTCGGCGAGTCCCTTTTTGATCGCATCCTGATGCGAGCCGCTGAACGCCGTGAACACCAGCTCACCCGAATAAGGATGCCGCGCGGGGACGGTCATGCCGGTGCAGCGCTCGTAGATTTCGCGCAGCGCGTTCAGGTCGGAAAAATCGAGACCCGGCGCGATGCCGTGCATGTAGCAGTTCATCGCCACGGCGACGATGTCGAGGTTGCCCGTGCGCTCGCCGTTGCCGAAGAGCGTGCCCTCGACGCGGTCCGCGCCGGCGAGCAGGCCGAGTTCCGTCGCGGCGATGCCGGTGCCGCGGTCATTGTGCGTGTGCAGCGAGACGATGAGCGAATCGCGGTTGCGGAGGTTCGTGCACATCCACTCGATCTGATCGGCATACACATTCGGCATCGCGACCTCGACGGTGTCGGGCAGGTTCAGGATCATCGGGCGTTGCGGCGTCGGCTGCCACACGTCCATCACGGCCTCGGAGATTTCCTTCGCAAATTCCACCTCCGTCGCGCTGAAGCTCTCGGGCGAATATTGCAGCCGCACGTCCGTGCCGCCTTTTGCCAGACGCGGAATGCGATCCTGAATCCACTGCGCGCCGCGCACGGCGATGTCGCGGATTTCGTCCTTCGATTTTCCGAAGACCACGCGGCGCTGTGCGGGCGACGTGGAATTGTAGAGGTGGATAATCACCTTCTTCGCCCCGACGAGCGACTCGAACGTGCGCTCGATGAGATCCTCGCGCGCCTGCACGAGCACCTGCACCGTCACATCATTCGGGATGTGCCCGCGCTCGATCAGCGTGCGGTTGAACGCAAACTCCGTGTTCGACGCCGCGGGGAATCCGATCTCGATTTCCTTGAAGCCGCACTTCACGAGCGCGTGGAAAAGCTCCAGCTTTTGCGCGACGTTCATCGGCACCGCGAGCGCTTGGTTGCCGTCGCGGAGATCCACGGAGCACCAGATCGGCGGCTTCGTCAGCGTGCGCGAAGGCCACTGCCGCGCGGGCAGGTGAATCGGCGGATACGCGCGATATTTCGAGGAAGGATTGGAAAGCATGGGAGTGGAAAGTTTCGCAGGCGGCGGAAGACAAAGGGGGCGTTCATTTCCGCCGCCCGGTGGAAATGCCAGCCGAATCACGCAAAACAGCCCTCCGGCACGGTGCCGCCGGAAAATCGGGGCACCCGCTCAGTTGCCGGAGAGCGGCGTAAGTCGGCTGTCGTGCAGAAAAATCACGGCAGAATGAAAGCAGGCGCGCCACGGATGGCAAGGGCGTGTTTTGTGCAGTCGTTCCGGGTGCGGCTGAAGCCTCACGCGCGGGGGAGAAATTGTCAGTTTTCCGTCATGGATGGCATCCGGCAAAACGGAGATTTATGATCGGAACTTTACAAACAAAATATTGCCCTGCCCGCTGATGCGGTGAAGAATGCGTTCGCTAATCTGGAAAGTAATTTCCAGCCTCGACGAACTCAACGAGCATCACGATCAAGCACCCGAACATCCGATGAAAATGCCCCCCTCGCTCTTCCGCAGCATCGCCGCCGGCGCACTGATTTTCGGTGTCGCAACTCAATCATCGTTCGCCCAGACGACCGATCCAATCGGTTTTACCACCCTCTCGATTGCTGGCACCGGTGGCACGCAGGCCAGCGCGGTCTCATTCCTCGGGTTGAGCATGGCCCGGCCCACTGCATTCAGGTCGGTCGCCGAGACGGTCAGCGGGACGACGCTGACATGCAGCGCAGCCACATGGACGGACAACCAATACGCCTCCGTCCCCGCGCCGGGGTATTATCTGGAAGTTTTTTCCGGCGCAAAGGCGGGCCTGATGTCACAAATCGTAAGTTGTAATGCCGCAGCGAAGACGCTGACCGTCGCCGACAACCTTCAAAATCTCGGGGTCGAAACGACAAACGTGACATTCAAAATTCGCCCAAACTGGTCCATCGGCACGGTGTTTGGAGCCACGAATAATGTCGCAGTGGACGCGACCAGCGGGCAGGCAACCGGGCTTGTCAGCGGAGCCACCGCATCGAGGGCAGACCTCGTCCTCCTCTATAACGAGAACACGCTCGGGTATGACCAATATTTCTATTCCACGGGAACCAATTCGTGGCAGCAGGTCGGAGGAGACGGATCCGATCAGGCTACTGCGCCAATCCATATTCACGAAGGGGTTCTCATTAAGAG
>JBKCXA010000761.1:0-2410 GCA_046316935.1 Prosthecobacter sp. | reverse complement strand
AAGCCGGACGCGGCATGGTGTAGCGCCACGCTTCCTTGCCGGTGGCGCAATCAAACGCCAGCAGGCCGATGGTGCTGAAGTGGATGTAAACGCGCTCGCCATCCGTCGCGGGCGTGGCCGCTGCGTGACTGTTCGGCGGCGTGATGCGCGGCAGCGTGCCCGTTTCAAACTCCGTGCGCCATTTCGGGGCGCCGGTAGCGGCGTCAAAGGCATGCATCGCGGCCTTTGAATCACCTGCCATGCCGCTGGCATAGACGATGCCGTCTTTGATGATCGCCGAGCCCACGCCATCACCGAGCCGCGCCTTCCACGCGATGTTTTTGTCCGCGCTGAACTCCAGCGGCAGGTTTTTGGAGCTGGAGATGCCACTCGCATTGGGGCCGCGGAACTGCGCCCAGTCCTCGGCATGGAGTGTGAAGGCGAGGAGGCAGAGCGCGGCGGTGAATTTCATGCGCGAGGCATACGAGGCCGGGCCGCCGCCTATATCATGGCTTGAACTCGCCCGTTTTGGACTGCATGAACGGCGACGATGAAACTCCGCGCCTGCCTCACCAGCCTGCTGCTCGCCGCCTCGACCACGATGGCGGTGGAAATCGACGCGGAGACGTTTCTCAAAAGCCTCGATGGGGCCAAGGTGCTCAAGGGCCGAGCGATGGAGTATGAGCTCTCGGGCGCCAGCTACCGCACTTACCAGCCAGAGGTGTCTCCTTCGCCGGATGGCGGGTTGTTTGTCTCCCTCCGCATCGATCACATGCGCGGCTTCCTCGCGTCCGATGACCACGCGAGCCTGGAGATCACGATTTCGCCGGATGGAGCCATCGTGGCGGCGCAAAGCAGCATCGCGCTGCAAGGCATCACCATCAGCAGTGATCTCATCAAAGGCACCGCTGCCGCTTCAACGAACGTGGCCGCGCCGTATGTGGATCGAGCGGTGAAGATCGGCACGGATCTCGTGGCCGATCTCTCGTCCAAGTTGCTGCGCGAAAAAATCGTCGAACCCGGCCGCGTGTCCTTCCCGGCGGTGATCCGTCATAACTACAACCTGCTCTTCCAATCCGTGAAAAAGGCCGAGGCCACCGTGCGCCCCGCCGATGCTCCGAAACCAGTCGCCGCGCCCGAAGTAAAACCTTTCCAGCCGAATCAGCCTGCGGTGCCGCCGAAGAAGTAAGCGAGATCACTTCACGATCATCCACGGCATCCAATAGGCCTGCGCCATAACGAGCAGGCCCATGAGAAGCGCCAGCGCGATGCTATGCCAGAAGACGCTGCGCAGCACCGTGCCTGCGGCGGGGCTATCGGGACGCCCGCCCGTCGCCACGCTGGCCACGACGATGCTTTGCGCGTCGATCATCTTGCCCATCACGCCGCCGCTGCTGTTCGCGGCGGCCATCTGAATGGGTGAGAGATGGAGTTGGTTGGCGGTGACCTGCTGGAGATTGCCAAAGAGCACATTCGACGAGGTATCGCTGCCGGTGAGTGCCACGCCGAGCCAGCCGATGATGGGCGAGAAGAACGGAAACAACCATCCGGTCGAGGCCATCATGAGCCCCATCGTCGTATCCGTGCCGCTGTATCGCGTCACATAGCCCAGGGCAAGCATGAGCGAGATGGTGAGCAGCGAGACACGCAGCTTCCAGATGGTCTCGAAGTAGATTTTCACCACCCGTCCCGGCTTCAGGCCGAGGCAAAGGCCCGCCAGCAGGCCCGCGAACATGGCGGCAGTGCCGGTGGCGCTTAGCGCGTTGAATTTGAACACCGCTTTTTCGACTTCGGCATGCATGACGACCGGCGGCACCTTCTCGATGGCCTTGTGCAGCAGCGGCACCTCGATCTCGCGATTGAAGAGGCTGTTGAGGCTGGTCTTCACCTGCGGCATGCCCCAGAGAAACACGAAGGCCGTCAGGAAGACCCACGGCAACCAGGCCTTCCATGCGCCGGGAGCCTTCGGAGTTTTGACTTCGGCTGCCCGGGGAACTCTCGGCACTGGCCTGGCCTTGGGTTTTGCTTTCCAGAACATTCCAATGATAACGCAAACCAAGGCGATGATAGGATGACTGACACCAGCAGCACCGACGGTTTCGCTGATAGCATCTTCTAAAGTCGGCTCCTTCTTCTTTTCTTGCGGCTTCCACACCTTCATGAAGAGCACGAGTGCCGCCATCGCCACCACGGCGCTGACGATGTCCACCAGCCACGGGCCGTGGTAGTTGCTCATCACGAACTGCATGACGCCAAAGCTCGCGCCGGTCACCAAGCACGCCGGCCACACGCCCAGCATGCCACGCCATCCAACCTGTGCCGCCACCAGCCAGAAAGGCACGATGAGCGAAAAGAGCGGCAGTTGCCGTCCCACCATCGCGCTGAGCGAGAGCAGGTCGAGGCCCGTGATGTCCGCCAGCGTCGTCAACGG
>JBKCXA010000760.1:0-5024 GCA_046316935.1 Prosthecobacter sp. | reverse complement strand
CTGCTCCGCGTGCAGTCGCGGGCCAATGGCGGCCAGGGGGACATGACTTCCAAGCCCTACGTCGAACATGTGAAGCGCCGAATCCGCGAAAACATGCCCTTCGATGCCTTCGCCCGCGAGCTGCTCACCGCGCAGGGCAAGGTGTGGGACAATCCCGCCATCGGCTACTACATGCGCGATCTCGGCATGCCGCTGGACAATCTGTCGAACACCATGCGCGTCTTCCTCGGCACCCGCGTCGAGTGCGCCCAGTGCCACAACCATCCCTTCGACAAATGGACGCAGATGCAGTTCTACCAGATGGCAGCCTTCACCTACCCGCTGGAGACGAATTTCACCGGCGTGGCGGAAATAGGCGCACTCACCGACCTCAAGCGGGCAGCGGAAAAGAAGCCGGAGCTTGCCGTCGGCGTGCGCCACCTCGGTCGCGTGTTTGAGAACCTCGGCGACTTCGTCCGCTACAGCAAGGTGCAGGCCCTCCCCAGCCGTGTGCTGAAGCTCCCGCACGATTATCAATACTCCGACGCCAAACCGCACGACGCCATCCAGCCCGCCACGATGCTCGGAAAGCCGGCTGCGGGCGATTTGAAGGCCTTCGCCGCCTGGATGACCTCGCCGGAGAACCCGCGCTTCACCAAGGTCATCGCCAACCGCCTGTGGAAACGCGTTTTCGGCCTCGGCCTCATCGAGCCAGTGGACGAGCTGTTCGACACCACCGTGGCGATGAACCCCGCGCTCATGAACCGGCTCGAAAAGCTCATGGTGGAGCTGCGCTATGATGTGAAGGCCTTCCTCCGCGTGCTCTACCATACCCGCGCTTATCAAAACGAGGCCACCCGCCAGGAACTCCTCGCTGGCGATGTCTATCACTTCACCGGCCCGCTGCTCCGCCGCCTCACCGCCGAGCAGATCTACGACAGCTTCGTCACGCTCATCCATGCCACGCCCGACCTCCCGCGCCGCCAGGGCATCGACTCCGAGATGGCGCAAAAGCTCGTCTATCGTGGCAAGCTCAGCGACGCGCTCGATTTGATGTCACCGCAGGAGATTTTCGATGGCTCGATGAAGGCCTCCGAGGTTTACGAATCCGTCTCCGCCCGTGCCAAACCGCTGCGGGAGGCCTACACCGCCGCGCAAAAGGCCAAGGACAAGCCGCTCGTCGAAAAACTGAATGTCGAAATCCGCAGCGTCGAGTTCGTGGCCCGCACCGGCATTCACGATCATGTCGTCGTTCCCGCCGTGGCACGGCTTTACACGAAAAAGACCGGCCAGCCTGCGCCGCCACCCATTCCTGTCGTGAAACCCAGCCTCGAAGAACTCAAAAAAGCCGGTCAAAACCGCGCCTACATCGCCGTGCCCGGCTACGACATCGACCAGGCCATTCCCCGCGAGGAAAAAGCCGCCGAAGAAGCCCGCGAGTCCGTCTTCCGCGAGGAAGCCCGTCGTTTCGGCCTCTCCGATCTCGATACCTATCTCAAAGCCCGTCGCGCTCAAGCCCTTGATTGGCCTCGCGCCGCCGATCTCGACTCTCCCGCGCCTCGCGGCCACTACCTCCGCGAGTTCGGCCAGAGCGACCGCGACCTAATCGACAACGCCAGCACCGATGCCTCCATGCCGCAGGCGCTCGTTCTCATGAACAGCGAGTTGTTTGAAGCCATCCTCAAGCCTCACACCCAGCTCCGCCTCCAGCTCGATCACGCCCGCGATCCCGCTGAGCAGTTCACCGCCGCCTATCAAACGCTCCTCTCACGCGAACCCACGCAGGCCGAAAAAGCCGCGTGGTCCAAATCCGGCCTCACGAGCATCGAAGACCTCGTCTTCGCGCTGATCAACACACAGCAGTTTTTGTTCGTGAAGTAGGCGACGGATGGCTTGGAGTACGCCAACACGCCTTTCGCCCGCTCAATGCCCTGCGGCGAGATCCACCGGCTTATAGCCGCCCTTGCCTTTGAAGTAGAGGAAGAGAGCGATGTAGCAGACGAGCATGAAGCTCGGCAGCATGGCGATGGTGGTGAAGACACTGCGTTTGCTGGCGGCCTGCACGGTTTCGAGTTCCTTCGCCTGCGCCTCCGGCAGCGCCTTGATCTTCGCCTGGTCGAGCGTGGGGCTGTCGCCGAAGAGGCTCGGCTTTGGCTCGCCCTTCACGGCGGCATACAGCGCGGCGTGCTCCGTGTTGTTGAGACGCTTCTCGAGATCGCCGTCCTGCTTGAAGCCGATGTAGGGGCTGCCCAGCACGCCCAGGAAGAGCACGCCGACGGCCGAGACGCCGTTCAAGGTGAGTGCGCCGCCTTTCGGGAACTGCTCGGAGGTCAGGCCCAGCGTGGTGGACCAGAGGAAGGTCTTGCCAAAGGCATACACCGTGGCCGCGGCAAGGATCGCCCAGCCGGTGGCATTGCTCAGGAACATGAGGCCGATGATGGCAATGACCGCGCTGATCACCAGCAGGCCGATGGGGGAGAAGCGATGCACGATGGGCCCGGCGTAGAAGCGCAGCACCGTCATGATCACCGAGACATACACAAAGATCCAGGTGGCGAAGTTCGGGAAGTCCGGTCCGCTCAGCTTCAGCAGCTCCGGCATCCAGCCATCCGTGCCCAGCTCTGTCGTGGCCAGGGGTCCGATGGTGATGAGCACCACGAGGAAGAGCCAGTTCCCCGCCGAGCGGGTGTAAAGGCCCGCCAGCACAGCCACGACCGCGGCGATGATGAAGATCGTCGTCCAAGAAGCCTCCTGGTTCATCATTTGCGCCAGCGCCGGAGCCGTCAGGGCCGTGATGATGAAGAAACCGACCGCGCCCACTTCCTTCAGCATGTCGCGATAGCTCACGCCAGCAGCCACACGTTCATTCACCGGGAAGGCACGGGGCAGGATCAGCAGCGCGTAGATCACCACGGGGATGAAGCAAAGCGCGAAGCGGAACTGCCACACGGCACCGAAGAACAGCTTCGTGTCCGGCAGCATGCCGCAGAACAAGGCCCCCAGGGCGAGACCCGCCGGCCAGCCCGCGTGCAGGATGTTCAGCCACTTCGCCTTCTCCTTGCTGAAGACCGTCGCCACCACCGGGTTGATGAAAGACTCCACCGTGCCATTGGCCACCGCCACCAGCAGCGTGCTCCAGTAGAAGTCCTGGTAACCGCTGGCACGCAGCGTGAGGGCCAGCGAGATCGTGTGGCAGGCGATGGCAAACAAAGCCACCGTCTTGTAGCCGATGTAGTCGATCACCAGGCTGAAGAAGATGATCGAGATGGCGAAGGGCCACATGCCCGCGCCGTTGATGTTGCCCTTCTGCTGCTCCGAAAGATTGAAGCTGTCCTGCAGCTCACCGATCGTGTTCGCCCGCACGCCAAAGATGAACGAGGTGGCCACGAGGGCGATGAAACAGGCCCAGAAGAGTTTCATGTCGGCTTTGCCGGAGGAGGACGAGCTCATGTGCGGTGATGGGAGAGGTGGGTTCAGGAGAAAGCGGCGCGATTCCAGCAAAGCGGGCAGGCTTGTGCAATGGAATTTTCCGCAAGGGCCGGTGGATGCCTGGGCATCCGCACCAAATGATGAGGTTTGATGTTTTCGGAGGTCAAAAAGCGAGCAGGGGTTCTTTGATTTCAACGCGAATGAAGATGAATGACGATCGCGAATGACCGCGAAGGTGCCGATCCGGGGCACTCGGCATGGATTCGCGTCACGCCTCCTTACGCCGCGGCAGCCAGCTGGCCGCGCCAGGCGGCGATGTTGTCCGGCTGGGCGGTGGGCGAGGCGAGCTGCTGGGTGGTGAATTCCACCGGGAGGAGCACCTCGGTGTTCGAGCTAAAGCTGAGCTGGCCGAGGAAGTGGATCTCCACCCGCTCGGCGGATTCGCACAGCCACGCAAAGGCGTGATGATACAGCTCCAGGAAGGCATCGACGTAGGGCGCGATGCAGTCGGAGGCGTCGGAGGCCATTTTGAGCGCGGTGGCCTTGAGGCTGGTGGCGTCCACGGACTCGACGGAGACGCCGGGCATCTGCGGCAGCGGTTTGGGCAGCAGGTGGTCATTCAGCGGGACTGGGTAGCCGCTTTTCGTGAAGGGGAAAATGGCACCATCCATGGTGGAGACGATCTGCCGCACGAGGTTGAGCATCTTGGGCACGACGGTTTGCAGCGCGGCGAGGAGGGCACCGGGATCATCGACATTGGCAAACTTTGCGCCGAGGGTTTGGAAGGCGAAGAAGGTGGTCAGCAGCTCGCGGAAGGAGGGAAGGGCTCCGGCCATGGCCTCATACACGCCCACCCATCCGGGGAGGTCGCGCCGGCGGAATTGCAGGAACTCGTCGAGCTGCTGCGGCTCGCTCCACCACAGCAGGCCGAGGGCGGAGGCAAAGCGGGCCTCCAGTCGCATTTCCTTTTCCACCAGCGGCCCTTCCATGTGCTCCATGACCATGCGCTGACGGGCGGCCTCCGCCCGCAAGGTGCCGGGGCTCACGTCCTCAAGGCCAAACTGGATGCGAGACACGGTGAAGCCGGCGAGGCTGAGCACGGCGGCGGCTTCGAGGTCGCGTCGGCGCTGCCAGGCGATGTTCCACTCCTGGAGGGCCACTTTGAGCTGCGGGCCCCATTTCACCACCTCGTCCCGCACCTCCAGGATGTTGCGCTGGAGCTCCAGCCGGCCCGGCGAGACGGCGGGTGTGGCACCGAGGCCGCACAGGCAGCGCTCGGGATGCGCGAGGCCCTGGAAGTAGCGGCGGATGACGGCCAGCGAGGGATCCTCACGGCGGTTTTGATGGATGACCTCCTCATCGGCCACGAGGCGATGCTCGACGAGGTTCAGCTCCAGCTCGTGCTGGTAGTAAAAGTAGGTCACCTGGCGGGAGAGATCGACGAATTGCCTCAGCACGACGGCGGCGGGTTGCGAGCCGGGCAGCTCGGCGACGATGGACTCGCCGGGAGGCCGCGGGCCGCTGGCATCGAGCGGATCGTCCGCCTTCACGAGGGATTCGGGCGAGGCGGCTTTTTGGGCGTTCTTCTCGGCCACGGCCTTCGCCACATGGCGGGA
>JBKCXA010000759.1:0-13814 GCA_046316935.1 Prosthecobacter sp. | reverse complement strand
AACGAGCTGCAGCCAGGAAGGTGGCGTGCAAATCCATCGTGATGGCCATTTGCGAGGTCGTTTTCCCTTTTGGAAGCTTCGCAGGCCAGCGCATGAGGCAGGGCACACGGATGCCGCCTTCCCAGACGGTGGCTTTGTGATGAAAGAGCGGCGCGTTGCGGCTGTAGCGCTCGCCACCGTTGTCGCTGGAGAAAACGACAAGCGTGTTTTCCGCGAGGCCTTGCTTTTCAAGCTCGGCTAGAATCATGCCGACGCCTTGGTCGATGCGCTCGACCATGGCTTTGTAGATGGCGCGGCTGCCGTGATGCATGCTGTCTTTGGTAACCACTGGCGTCTGCGGCGCATCCGGTGGCTGAAACGGCGCATGCACGGCGAGGTGCGGCACATAGAGGAAGAAAGGCTGCTTGGCGTGCTCGCGGATGAATTTGGCGGCGCGGTCATTGATGAGGTCGGTGAAATAGCCTTCTTGCTTCACGGGCTTCAAACCGTCACGCATCGCATACGTGCCGTCGTAGTAGGCGTGGCCGTAGTAATCGCAGTGGCCGAGCAATTCGCCGAAGTATTCGTCGAAGCCGCGATTCACGGGGTTGTATTCATCTTTGAAGCCGAGGTGCCATTTGCCAAAGGCGCCGGTCGCGTAGCCTGCGGCCTTCATTCTCTGCGCCAGCGTGATTTCGCTCAAAGGCAGCCCCAGGCCGTGGAAGTCCTTCTCCGGCACCCACTCGCTCTTCACGCGGCGGAATTGTTCTACTTGATAACCGAATGCGAACTCGATGCCACAGCGCTGCTGCCAGCGGCCCGTCATGAAGCCCGTGCGTGTCGGCGTGCAGACCGGCGCATTCGCGTAGAAGTCGGTGAACTTCACGCCCTCGGTCGCGAGCCGGTCGATGTTCGGCGTGGCGATGTCCGTGCCGCCCATGCAGCCGAGATCGCCATAGCCGAAGTCATCGGCGAGGATGAAGACGATGTTGGGAGGTGCCGCGGAGAGCAGAGGGCAAAGGGCGAAGAGGAGAATGAGACAGAGGAAGCGCATGGGTGGCGCGGGAACGGTGAATGCAGCGGAGCTTTTCCAAACGAATGTCGAATATCGAACAAGGAACTCCGAAGGCAGAAGTGCGGACGCTTCGCGACATCGCGGTCACTTCGAAATTCGAAATTCCTTGTTCGTTATTCGATATTCAACCTCCTTGCACCGGCGGCATGAGGGCGACTTCGGCGCCGTCGTGAAGCGCGGCGTCGCGTTTCACATAAGTTTGATCGAGGGCGAGGAGGAGGCTGCGGTCCCATTCGCGGAGCTTCGGCCAGCGTTGGAAGGCGATTTCGAGCAAATCGGCCATGGTGGAGCCGGCGGGGCATTCCAAGACGGTTTCGTCGGTCCCGGAGAGGTCCTTCAAGACGGAGAAAAAGAGCAGGCGGACCTTCATCGGCTTAGGCGGGGTTCAGGATGCCGATGCAGGGCAGATTGCGGAAGCGGCCTTGGTAATCCATGCCGTAGCCGACGACGAACTCGTCCGCGATTTCGAAGCCGATGTCCTCGACGATGACTTCGCGAACACGTTCGCGTTTTTTGGCGAGCAGGACGCCGGTGCGCAGCGAGGCGGGCTGTTGCGCGGCGATTTTTTCGCGGAGGACGCCGAGTGTGAGGCCGGTGTCGAGGATGTCATCGAGCAGGAGCACGTCCTGGCCTGCGAAGTCGAGCCCAGCGGGCCAGTTCATGCGCACCTCGCCGCTGCTGGAGGTGCCGCCGTGGTAGCTGCTGGCGCTGAGGGTATAAAGACGCACGGGCATGTCCAGATGACGCAGCAGATCGGCGACGAAAAACAGGGCTCCATCCATCAGGGCCACAACATTGACGGTTTTGCCGGCGAAGTGACGGTTGAGGCCGGCGGCCATCTCGGCGACGCGGGCCTGAATCTGCCCGGTAGAGAGCAAAATGCGTTCGAGATCGGCTAAAACTCCGGTGACAGGCGCTGGCATGGTGCTCTCTTTTTAGCGCGATATGTCCACCCCTGACAAACTCAATCTCCAAGACCTGCGCGTGAGCTACGACCTCGACGTGCTGCTCGAATCCAACACGCCCGCCGATCCAGTGGAGCTCTTCCAGCTCTGGTTCAACGATGCCCTGGCTCACCAGCTGCCGGAGCCAAACGCCATGCAGCTCGCCACCGCCACGCCGGACGGCACGCCGAACGTGCGCACCGTGTTGCTCAAGGGCATCGACGGCCGCGGTTTCCACTTTTACACCAACTACGAGAGCAACAAAGGACGCGAGCTGGCCGCCAACCCGCGGGCTGCGGCCTGCTTCCTGTGGAACGAGCGTCATCATCAGGTCATCGTGCGCGGCGTGGTGAGCAAGCTGCCTCACGAGGAGGCTCAGGCTTACTTCGCCTCGCGGCCAGCGGGGCACCAGATCGGTGCCTGGGCCTCGGCGCAGAGTCAGATCATCCCGGATCGGGCCTGGCTGGACCAGCGGGCGGCCGAGATCGAGGCGAAGTATGGATCGCAAGTGCCGTGCCCGCCGTTTTGGGGAGGTTACACGATTCTGCCGCATGAGGTCGAGTTCTGGCAGGGACGCACGAGCCGCCTGCATGACCGACTGCTGTATGTGCGGGAAGGTGGAGCCTGGGTGAAAAAGAGGGTGAGCCCGTGAAGGAGGCAGGAATATCGAATATCAAACAAGGAATGTCGAAGGCCGAAGGTTCAGAACTTCATCATTCGGAGTTCCTTGTTCGATATTCGATATTCGCTTGGAAAGGCACCGAAGGTTTCTGCGTTCCCGCGCGGCCATGAAGCCCTTTTTTGTTCTCCTCGCTCTTTGTTCCTCGCTCTACGCGGCAAAGCCGAATGTCGTCGTGATCCTCAGTGATGACTATGGCTGGGGCAGTGTCGGTTGCTACGGCGCGAACCCGGAGCTCGTGAGCACGCCGAACCTCGATCGCCTCGCGAAGGAGGGCCGTCGCTTCACCGATGCGAACACAACGTCATCGGTTTGTTCGCCCACGCGTTACTCGATGATGACGGGGCGCTACTGCTGGCGCACCTCGCTCATCAGCGAGGTTTTGAGCACCGTAGCGCCGCTGCACATTGAGACGACTCGGCTGACGATGGCCTCGATGCTCAAATCACAGGGCTACAACTGCGCGGCGGTCGGCAAGTGGCATCTCGGCTACGGCACAGCGGAGCGATGTGATTACACAAAGGAGCTGAAGCCCGGACCGCTCGAAATCGGCGTCGATTGCCACTTTGGCGTGCCGGCGAATCATGGCGACATGGCCGGTGTGTATGTCGAGAACCACTGGGTGCTCGGTTTGAACAAGGAAAGCCCGTCACAGCCAAGCCCGCCGTATGTCACGATGGGCCAGCAGAAGGGCAAGCCGACCAAAACGCTCGATTTGAACGCGCCGAAGCGTGTGGATGAAAATGTGATGGAGACGCTCACGGACAAGATCGTGAACTGGATCGGCCAGCAGAGCGCGGAGAAGCCGTTTTTCGTCTATTTCACCCCGGTGGCCGTGCACAACCCGATCACACCATCGAAGGCCACAGCGGGTAAAAGCAAGGGAGGTCCGTTTTGCGACTTTATCAGCGATCTCGACCTCAGCGTGGGCCGCGTGCTCGATGTGCTGGAGCAAAAAGGCTTCGCCAAGGACACGCTGGTCATCTTCACGAGCGACAACGGCGGCGTGAACAAGCCGGAGAATGCCAATCTCGTGCAAACCGATGCGCAGAAGGCGGGCTTGAAGCCCGTCGGCCCATTCCGCGGTGGCAAACACGATGTGTGGGAAGGCGGCTTCCGCGTGCCTTACCTCGTGCGCTGGCCCGGTCATGTGCCTGCGGGCACGGTGTGCGATGAAACGATCAGCATCGTCGATACGCTGGCGAGCGTGGCCAAAATCACCGGCTATGACTTGCCCAAGGTCAGCGAAGGCGCGGAGGACAGCCACGACATCTCGAAGGCCTGGCTAGGCGAAAAGTATGAAGGCTCGCTGCGACCGGATGTGATCGTGCACAGCGCGGATGGTGTGTTTGCGATCCGCAAAGGGCCGCACAAATGGATCGAAGGCGTTCCCGCCGATGACGTGAAGCCCGCGGCGAAGAAAGCGCATGCCTCACAGCATCAGCGCATGCTGTTTGATCTGAAAAACGACATCACGGAGGCGAAGGATGTCTCCGCGGCGCATCCGGAGGTGGTCAAAGAGCTCGAATCGCTGCTCAATCGTTACCGCGACGGCGGCTACAGCCGCGAACTGCCACCCGCAGGCGTGAAGCCGAAGACCGCCTTTGAGCCGCTGCCGCCGCTGAAGAATGCGGAGCCGCTGACTCTGTTGACTTTGAAAGACCCGGGTTGGACGCAGCGCAATGGCGCATGGTTCTCGAAAGTGGCTGAAAAAGGCGTGACTCTGACTAGCCCGCTGAAGCTGCAAAACGGTGTCTTCGAATTCGAGATCAAGCTGGGCGAGGCGGATCGTCATTCGCTGCGCATTCACACAGCGGATAACGAGCACAGCTTCCGCGTGGTGCTGTCCCGCGCCTTCATCGACATTTCGAAAAACCCGTCGAAAGGCGAAAATGCCGATCAAGCGCTGCCGCTGGGCAAATCGCGGGTGCGTTTCAAAACAAGCGAGTGGCTCACGGTGCGCCTGACCTTCCAAAACGACGAACTGACCGTCGAATGCGCCGGAACGACGACGAAGGCCAAGCATGCCGTTTTCGCCGCGGAGAAGGCACAGGCCAATTTCATCGCCTTCGATGGCGAGGTGGGCGTGCGGGGCGTGCAGGTGGCGCGGTGAGGGCTGTCCGGGCCGAGGGCTTGAATGAATTGAGGGCAGCGACGTCACACGAACGTCCTGCTCTTGCAGGCTCGAAGGTTTCCTGTAGCCTCAATCACTTTATTAGATTATTTGCCAAAAACTTGCTTTGTAGTCATTGACGCAAAAAAACGGTGCGCCTACAACAGGAAGCCCTTCTTGAAAATCTGGCTTTCAGATTCCGCCCGCTCCTAACTTTCTCCCCCCTAAACACAGATCATGGTCGTCGGAATTGATTTAGGCACTACTTTTTCGCTGGTTAGCTATCTCAACAACAAAGATGTGCCGGCACTGTGCCCGGACCGGAATGATTCGACCAGGTTTCAGACGCCATCGGTCGTTCACATCGGGACGAATGGTGCCGTGGTGGGTGACTTGTGCGAGGCACTCATCGCCGATGATCCCTCGGCAAAAATCTGCCGGTTTGCGAAGCTAGGGATGGGCAAGCCGGACCCGGTTTACACTGGCCACAACGAGGTCAGCTACCGCCCGGAGGCGATTTCGGCCCTGGTTCTGCGAAAGATGATGCGTGATGCCGAGGCGCATCTCGACGAGGAGATCACGGGAGCGGTGATCACCATCCCGGCGCATTTCAACGAGGCTCAGCGGCAGGCCACGGTGGATGCCGGGCGGCTGGCTGACCTGCCGGTGCTGGGCCTTGTGGAGGAGCCAGTGGCTGCGGCCACTTTTTTCGGGATTGAGACCAGTAGGCGCGAGGAGACTATTTTTGTGTTCGACCTAGGCGGCGGCACGCTGGATGCGACCATTCTCCAGGCCTCTCCGTCCGGGCTCTATGTGCTGGCGACGGAGGGAACGGATAATCTGGGCGGGAAAAATTTCGACGAGGTGATCATGGACATCGTCCGGGAGCAGTTCGAGGCCACGCACCGCTCGGACATCCGCAAGGATCTGGAGGCGATGCAAAAGCTGCGCAGCTTTGCCACCGCCGCCAAGATCGAGGTAAATGGAGAGAGCGAGAGCGTGAGCAAGTCCGTGATCCTGGCGGGCAAGCAGTTGAAGGTGACCTTCAATCGCCGCCACTTCGATGCGGGCAGCGAGGGCCTGCTGGAGGCCTGCGAAGAGGTCTGCGAGCGTGTGCTCAAGGCCGTCGCCCTGAAGTGGTCGGACATGGACCATGTCATCCTCACCGGCGGCAGCAGCCTGCTTCCCTGCGTGGAAAACAAGGTGCGTGAGATCAGCAAGCTGCCGCACAACCGCATCCAGCGTAAGCAGCCGCATGCCGCCGTGGCCTACGGTGCCGCGCTGCTGGCTGAGCAGCTCTACGGCAATCGCGACACCATCGCCCCGCCTTTGAAGCAGTCCGTGACGACCAACGAGCTCGGCCTGCGGGTCATGGACCCGGCCAAAAAGAAGCCCGTCTTCCGCGTCCTGATTGAAAAGCATGTTCCGGTGCCAGTTTCCGTGAAGCAGACGGTTTACACGCATCGCGCAGACCAGCAATCCGTGACGCTGGAGCTGATGCAGCGTAAGAATGACTTCGAGGCGCCCGAGCCACTGGGGCAGTTCACCTTTGGCCCCATCCCCAATCCCGAGGTCAACTACCCCATCGAGATCGAAATCGGCTTCAGTGCGATGGGCCGCACCACGGTGGTGGCCAAAGATGTGCGCACCGGCAACCGCATGGAGCGGGAGGTGTCCAACAAAGCCACCGAGGACTGGGCGGATGTTTACAAGCACCTCTCCTCCCTGCCGATCAAGTCCTGACCCCAATTTCACCTACCCCATACGCCATGCCTGACGATTCCGAAGCCCTCACCATCGAAGAAGCCGCCGAAGTCCTCGGCGTCAGCCGCGAAGCCAGCCCCGCCCAGGTGGAGCGTGCTTTTTCTGAAAAACTCGAGGGGCTTGAAAAAAAGCTCGCCCAGGCGGCCACCGCCGCGCTGAAAAACAAATATCGCCTCGCCCTGGAGCAGTTGAAGCACGCCCGCGAGGCCATGGAGAACCAGGATACCGGCAGCGATCTCCCCTCCCTGGAGGCCGTCACCGATGTGCCGCCTCCGATCTCCAAGCCTGCTCCGGAGCCCGCGCCCAAGCCTGAACCTGTCGTCGAGGTCAAGCCACAGCCCAAGCCGGAGCCCAAACCTGAGCCACGTGTTGAAAAACCGGCCGCCCCTAAAAAACCGCTTCCGGTGAAGATGATCGGCATCGCCGCCGCTGCCGTGCTTGGCATCGGCGCGTTGGTCTTTGTGCTCATGCCGCATCCGTCGGCCAAATTCGCTGGAGATTATCGCAAACGAGTCGGTTACGAAACGGTGGTCTATGACTACTCGATCAACGTCTCCAACAAAGGTGTCCTCAGCGGGTTCAATCAGGTCGCAGACAAAAACTCCAAACCCATCAACATCATCGGCCAAGTCGATGAAAAAGGAGTCATCACCGCCAAAGGTGACGATAAATCCGTGTACACCGGCAAGATCGAAGGTGAGGCGATGAAGCTCGAGGAGAAGCCTGAGGGCGGCAAACCACTGCTCTATTCGCTCACGAAGGGCATGGAACTGCCCAAAGATCCGCCGCAGGCAGAGTATGCGGGCACCTACCACTCCCCTTCAGTCGCCTATCCTTCCGGCGTCAATTTTGAGTTTGAGTTCGAATTGGCGAAGAATGGCGACCTGAAGGGGAGCTCCAAAAGCCTGAAGGACGGCTCGGCCACCGAGATCGTCGGACGTGTGAACACCCGCGGCAAGATCAAGGGCACTGTCGAAGGCTCAAAGACCACCTACGAAGGCGAAATGGACGGCGATGCGATGGTCCTGAAGGAAACGCTTGGCTCCGGCACCGTCTTCAACATCAAGGTCACGAAGGGGCTCAAGAAAAGGGCTTCCGTGGCGCCGCCGCCACCCGCCAAATCCCCCTATGCGGGCCTCTATCACGCACCCTCCATTGAATACCCGAACGGCTCCAAGTTTGAGTATGAGGCCAAAGTGCAAGAGGACGGCACCTTTGCGATCGTGTGCAAGAACCTCAAAGACGGTGACATCCTTGATATCAAAGGTACTATTTCGGCGGCTGGCAAGGTGGACGGCACTGGTGGAGGCGCCACATACTCTGGAGAGGTCAAAGACGATGTGATCTATCTGGAAGAGAAGCTGGCGAGCGGCAAGACCTTCAACTTCAAGATCACGAAGGGGGCCAAGGAAAAGGCCCCCATGGAGCCTGCCGCCGCCTTTGTCGGTGACTACAGAAAACGCATTTCATACCCCACCGTCGTGTATGACTACTCCGTGAGCGTGAGCGCCGATGGCACGCTGAAAGGCAGCAACCAGATCGCTGACAAAACCATCGAGGCCATCTCCATCACTGGCACGGTGGATAGCAAGGGGGCTATCACTGCCAAAGGATCGGATGACTCGGCCTATACCGGCACCATTGAAGGCGATGAGATGAAGCTCAGCGAGAAGCTCAAGGATGGCAAATCGGTCTCCTTTGACCTTACCAAAGGTGTCGAGCTGCCGGAGAATGCCCCGCAGGCGAAATTCGCCGGTGTTTATCACAATACACGCATCGTCGATGCCAATGGAGATGCCTATGAGTACAAGTTCATCATTGAGTCGAGTGGAGCCGTGTCCGGCTACTACACGCGTGCTGTGAACACGGATACTCCCAAGATCAGCATCAGCGGGCGCGTCAACACCGTGGGCAAGCTCACCGCTGAATCAGAAGCCTACTCTGACGGCAGAAAGACGACTTTCGCCGGCAAGGTGGCTGACGGGGTTCTCAAGGTTGTCGAAACCACCATCAACGGGAAGACCTTCGAATACGAAATCCCCGTCGGAGGCAATTAATCCATCTCCATCAATCCTCCGCCCGTCACCATCATGCAATTCAACAAAGACATCACCGAACGCGTCACCAAGCTGGCTGCGCAGGGCCAGGAGATCGCCGTGCGCCAGGAGGCTGGCATGAGCGAGACTCCGCTGACAAACATCTTCAATGATCTGCGCTCCGGCAAGACGGACCGTCCGGTGGAGATCGCCCTCGTCGGCCTCGACGAAGAAAGCGTGCCGCGTGTGCTCACCGGGCTGCTAGGCCAGGACTACCCGCTCTGCCGCGTCGTCATCCCAGACCGCCTCGGCTACACGGAGATCCACCTCCGGGAGCAGGGCTTCATCTTTGAAAACAACGGCGAGCGCCGCGAATTCGCCCAGGCAGACGGCCTTCTCAAGGCGATCGAGCTCTCCCGCTCCAGCGGGGAGACCCAGAACCTCTGGAGTGATCCAGTGCGCCTCTCCATGCAGGCACCCGCCGGGCGCAGCGGCGTGGTGCTTCTCATCCCTGCCAGCCTCAAGATGCTCGGCGACAAGCCCGCGCTGCTTTCCATCATCGCCAGCCGCGCCTCCATCCTCGTCATTGCGGGCAAATCCGATGCCCAGCTCGCCAAGGAGGACCGCCTCACTCTCTCCAGCCTGTTGGAGAACCTCGTCGGCCTCCAGTGCGTCATCACCGATGAGGCTGCCGTGAGCCCCGAGGCCAGGGCAAAGATCAGTTGGCTGAGCTGGCCGGGGCAGGCGTATTCCTTCTCGCCGCATTACCTCTCCGCTCCGGAGTCCTCCCCCTTCCTCCCATTCTTGGAGACCGCCAGTCCCATGGCCGGTTTCAAGGACTACCTCAACACCCAGCGGGCCCTCACCAAGGTCGAGGAAACGCTCGGCCTGCTCGATGAGTCCATCGGGGAGGAGCTCGATCAGCTCGCCAACCGCCAGCGCCTCGTCGATTCCGGCGTCGGTCCTGGTGCCTCCGCCGGTTTGGATGCCGAGGTGAAGCCCGGCGGTGACGATATCAAAAATCGCATTCAGGAGGACCTCGATACCATCAAGAAGAATCGTGAGGACTCCGCCAAGCGTTCTCTGCTCGTCGATGGAGAGCTCACCCGGAGCCTCGCCACCATCAGCCAGTCCCTCCGCATCGATGACATCGAAAAAACGCCGCGTGAGACCGTGGTCAAGCTGTCCCTCGCGGAGGACAAGCAGGCCGAGATCACCGAAGCGCTTCAGCGGGAGGTGAGGGCCGCCGTGCTCAATGATCTTTCCGTCATCGAAGAAACCGTCACCGCCACCCGCGAGGAGGCGGAGTCCCAGCTCGAGGGCGTGCTCGGTCTGCGCACGCGTCTTCATCTCGATCCCATTGATCGCAGTACGTGGTGGGACAGCGTCGTCTCCATGGCCAAGCCCGAGATCCGTTATCGCTCCGAAATGCCCGTGATGACCCTCGGTAAACGATTCTCCGAAGCCCGTGGCGGCTTGTCCCTTGTCATGCTGGCTGGCGGTCTGCTCACCGGCCTCCAGGCATTCGTCGATCAGGAGACGCTGAAATCCATCAAGGTCATGATTTACACCGCCATGATCCCCATGCTCATCGGTGGCCTCGTCTGGACATTTATCTCCGTAAAGAAGAAGGACCGCATCACCCTCGATAAAGAGCTCGAACAGCTCCGTGAGGGCGTCCTCACCGAGCTTCGAAAAGTCGCCGGTGAGCTGCTTCGCGTCCAGAGTGCGCAGATCGCGTCCCTGTTGGGTCGCATGTCCAAGCAGCTCAACACGCAGGCCACCGAACTACTCAAAAAGAACGAGTCGCAGATCAAAGGGGCCCGCGAAGAAGAGGCCCGCCGCGCTCGTGAACGCAACAAAGGGAATGAGCAGCGCACCCGTGAGAAAAACCAGCAGCGCACCGAGCTCTCCCGCCTCAAAACCACCGTCAGCGACATCCGTCGCATGCTTGGTGACTGGGTCCGCTCACAAACCTCCCCTGCAGGGGGGGGCGCCGCTCCACGCATGAGTACCATTCCAGGCGTGGCAGCCTCCCCCTCGCGTGTGCTGCCCTCCGTGGCCGCTTCGCCTTCCCGCGTCCTGCCGCCCACCTGAGCATTTTCATTGCTTCCCGCTCCCTCAGTAACACTCCACACACACCCTTAGCACCACCATGGCCAGAAGTTCCTCCATCACCCCCGATCACACGGACGCAGCACCAGACGCCTTTGTCTCCGCTCAAAACGCCCAGGACGCCGCGGAGGCCGCGGCTGAGCTTGCCCGCCAGACTGAAAGCGATGCCTCCGCCGCGCAGGACTCCGCCAGCCAATCCGCCGCCGCTGCTGCCGAGGCCGAGACCGCCTCACGCACCGCCACGACAGCCGCCGATGATGCCAGGGATGCATCCCAGGCTGCTGATGATGCTTCGCAGCAGGCCCGCACCGCTGCTGACGAGGCTGCCGAGGCCGCCCGGCGCGGCGATACCGCCGCCGAAGATGCCACGGAAGCCGCCCGCCAGGCGGATGATGCCGCCCAGCGTGCCGCCGCCATCCAGCAAGCCGCCGAAGAGAGCGGTCAGATCATCGAGGAAAATCTCGTGAAGACCGATCTGGCAGCCAAAGACATCGAACGTTCTGCGGAAGAGGTCGTCGATGCTGCCCGCCAGGCTGATCATGCCAGCGATCAGGCCGCCGCAGCCGCCGCCCACGCCCGTGACATCGCCGATGACGCCGCCGCCATTGCCAATGCTGCGGATGCCGCTGCCCAGCATGCAGGTGCCGCCGCCAGTGATGCGGATCACGCCGCCCAATACGCCGGCGTGGCCGCGCATGACGCTGATCAAGCCGCCCGTCTTTCCGGTGCCGCCGCCCAGGATGCCGATGCCGCCGCCGCTCAGGCAGGCCAGTTCCAAAACGAAGCCCAAAGCCTGGCAGATCTCGCCGCCGGTGCGCGTGCGCAGGCCGAGCAGGAGATGCATGCGGCCGCCCATGCCCGTGCCCATGCAGATGCGGAGATGCAGGCTGCTGGTCAGGCCCGCGCCATGGCGGAGCAGGAGATGCAAGTAGCCGCCCAGGCCCGTGCCCATGCCGAGCAGGAGATGCAAGCCGCCGCCCAGGCCCGCGCTCAAGCGGATCAAGAGCTCCAGGCTGCCTCCCAGGCCCGCTCCGAGGCGGAACAGCAACTCTCCGCCGCCCAGCAGGCTGCCGCAGAGGCTGAAAACACTCGTAATCAGGCTCAGCAATCCATGCAGGAGATCGAGGCTGAAAAATCCGCTGTCATGGCTGCCCGTGACAATGTGGATCATATCATTCAAGAGCTCGAATCGCTCAGGCAGCAGGCCCAGCAGGCCTGCCAGGAAGCGCAAAACGCCGCGGCTAACGCTTCGGCTGCCTGCTAGCCTTTCCTTCACCAGAGACGCCCAATGGGCAAAACCGGCATAACTTCACACCAACATGAGTTCCACATCCCGCCCTCGTTCGTCCATGCGCAGCTTTTTCAAGGCGTCGCTCCTGCGCCGGATTCTACTGACGTGTTGCACTCTGGCGGTTTTTTCCGCGGGTGTTCATGCTTCGGAAAAAACCGCCGCTGAAGCTGCCCGGCGGCTCTTGAACAAGCTGAAGGAGCTTGGCTGGAACGTGCGTGACACCTATACGACAGGTCTTCTGCGCCTGGGCCAGTCGGTCGTCATCACCACCAAGCTTGAGAAGGGAAACAAATACAAGCTGGTGGCGGGCGGTTGCAATGATGCCTCAGACATCGACATCGCCGTCTATGACGAGAACGACGAGTTGATCAGCAAGGATACCGACGAGTCGGTCGTGTCCGTGGCGGAAATCACTCCCAAGTGGAGCGGTGAGTTCAAGGTCAAGGTGACCATGTATCGCTCCACCAAGGATGGTGCGCATTACGTCCTCCAATACGCCTGGCGCCGGGTGGAGTGACCCGCCTCAGCATTCCATCGTCGAGGCAGCCGTCTTATTTCGCCACGGCCTTGATGCTGAAGTCGTCGTATTCGACATCCACCGGGTTGGTGGTGAGGCTGACGAGTGACTTGGTGTCGTGGGCGATGCCGGGGGATGAGAAGGAGCCGGCTTCTTTGCCGTCGATGCTCACGCGGAGGGTGTCACCCTCGGTGGTGACGACGAGGGTGTGCCATTCGTTGAGGGCGAGCTTGGCGGGGAAGCGTTTCTGCTTCGATGCGAGCAGCTTTTTCTCGTCCTCGGTGAGCTGGTTGGCTTTTTTGCGGTCGTAGAGGCCGCCAGTGAGGTCGAAGCCGCCGGTTTTGGCATCGGCGATGTTCACGTTGGTCGCGGAGATGGTGGCCTGGCAGATGTGGCCGGCGTGGGAGACTTTGTAGTTCTTGTCATCGAACCACACGTTGAAGCTTTTCGCCTTGTCGCTGGTGAAGCGGAACTTCACGGAGACCTGCAGGTCCTTCTCCCCGTCGAACTTGATGTTGTCCACCGCGCTGTGGTCGGAGGTGGGAGCAGTGATGCCCACAAGCACGCCGCCTTTGACGACACTGGAGCTTGTGTAGTGCCCCCAGCGCGGACCAAAGCCTTCCGCGGAGAAGTCATCGGAGAAAATCACCCGCGAGTAATCGGCGGCGAGGGTGGTGGAGGCGAGCAGGGCGAGGAGGATGATGGATTTCATGGGGGTGGATGGGAGAGAGGCTTCAAGCCGTCGCGGTGTGGGTGGCGAGCGTCCAGGAAGTCTCGCCGCACCAGGCGCGGGCTTTTTCGGCGAGTGCGGCGGCCTGCGCATCGGTATCGGTGATGGCAAACATGGTGGAACCGGAACCGGACATGAGGGCGGCACGCACTTCGCCGTGCTCAAGGAGCCAGTTTTTGAGGGCGGGCAGCAGGAGGTATTTCTGGAAGACGGGACGCTCGAGGTCATTGACCATGGCTCCCCATTCGCAGAGCTGCGGGGCGTAGAGCACACCGGGGATTTCCTTGGAGCCGGCCCATTGCTTGTAGGCCCAGGGGGTGGGGATGGGGAAGGGGGGCTTGATGAGGACGAGGGGCAGGCGGTGGGGGAAGGCGGCGGGCTGGACGATCTCGCCACGGCCGCTGCCATCGGCGGCGGGGCTGTCGAGGAGGAAGCAAGGCACGTCAGACCCGATCTGGGCGGCGATTTCGAGGAGTTGCGGGAGGCTGAGCGGGCTGCCGGTGAGGTCGTTCGCGGCGCGGAGGATGGTGGCGGCATTGCTGCTGCCTCCGCCGAGGCCGGCGCCATGCGG
>JBKCXA010000758.1:0-9636 GCA_046316935.1 Prosthecobacter sp. | reverse complement strand
CCCAAGCTGCCGCCGCAGCGTGGCTGGGCCTGGCTGGCGGAGACGGCCCGCATGCTCGCGGAGCTGCAATCGCTGCTCGGAGCCGGCGGCTGGACCTTTGAAGCCGTTTCTCAAGCCGCACCCGCAGCCCGCGATGCGCAGCGCTGGCGTGAACTCGCGGCGCTGGAGCGGTTTTATCTTCGCGAGCTGCAAATACTCGGCGTAAGCGATGCGCAGCAGATGAAACGCCAGCACGCGGCGGCTCCGATCCTGCCTGCTGGCATCCGCCGCGTCGTCGTGATGCCTTCGCCGGACCTTCCTCCGCTCATGGATCGCTGGCTGGAGGCCTGCGGCATGCCGGTGACGGTGATCGTGCATGCGCCGGAAGATTTTTATCAGGCCTTTGATGCCTTCGGGCATCCAAAAACAAGCTTCTGGGGAGAGGACACTTCGTTTGTCCTGCCGCTGGATGAGACAGCGATTCACATCACGCGTGATCCTTCCGCTCAATCCACTGCCGCGCTCGACCGGCTGCGTGAGGCCGTGCCGCAGGGCCGCACGGCGCTCGGCGTGTGTGATGCGGAGGTGGCCTCGCTGCTGCATGAAAAGCTCTCGCTCGAAGGTGCGCATGCCTACGAGCCCGGCGGCGTGCCGGTGCATGAGGACGGCCTGTGGCATCTGCTTTCGCAAATGCAGACGCTGCTCGCCAGCGGCTCGTGGAAGGCCTTCGCGGTGCTTTTGCGCATCAGCGAGGTGCGGGAGATGCTGGTGCCGCGTGCCTCCGCCACGAAGCTGCTCGCCGAGGCGGATGCCTTTGCCGCCGAGCATCTGCCGGTGACGCTTCAGCATGCCACGGAGTTTGATTTGGAGGTCAATTCACCGCTCCGGGCCGCGATCCATGCCGCCAAGCAGCTCGTGCATGAAATGACCCGCCAGAGCCTCTCGAAGGCAGCGCGGCAGTTGATCCTCAAACTCTACGGTGAACGCGTTTTCCATCCCGAGGCCCCAGGGCACCGCGAGCGCACCGAGCTCGCCTCCGACTGGCTCCAGGTCGCGGAGGAGATCGAGCGCGAGAGCGCCCGCTTCGAGCTGACACCTTCCTTTGAAGAAGCCTTCGCCCTCTCCCTGGAGCGGCTGTCACAAAGCCGACTCGCCGAACCGCGTGGCGAGATCGATCTCGTGCTGCAAGGCTGGCTGGAGCTGCTGTGGGAACCCGCGCCGCATCTCATCGTCACCGGCATGAATGAGGAGCATGTGCCCGGCATCTTCATCAGCCATCCGTTTCTGCCTGACACGCTTCGCGAAGAACTCGGTCTGCCATGCCAGGCCACACGCTTTGCCCGCGATGCCGCCATCCTCGCCGCGTTGACGCATCAGCGGCAGGCAAATGGCTCGCTGCACCTGCTTTGCGGCCAGTGGAGCGAGTCCGGCGATGCACTGCGCCCCTCGCGACTGCTTTTCCTTTGTGGCGACAAGCAACTGCCAGCCCGCGTGACACATCTCTTCCCCAAAGACGACGAGAGCGGCACGACCACCGAGCCAGCCCGCACGCTCGCCTGGCCGCTGGAGCCTCGTGGCGACATCCCGCCGCTCGAAAGCATCTCTCCTTCTCGCCTCAAAGCCTATCTGGCCTGTCCCTTCCGCTATCATCTGGAGCACAACCTTCGCATGGCCTCCGTCGATCCGGCGAAGCGTGAGCTGGATGCGCTCGACTTTGGCAATGTGATCCACCATGCCTTCCATCAGCTCGCCAGTGATGCCTCGCTGCTGGCATGTGAGGATGCCAAAAAGATCGCCGAGTGCCTCATCGCCGCCGCGGAGGCTCGCGTGCAGGAGCTGCATGGCAGGCGGCCCGCGCCGCTCGTCTCCCTCCAGCTCGAAAGCGTGCTCCAGCGTCTCCGCCAGGCCGCTGTGCTGGAGGCCCAACATCGCGCCGAAGGCTGGCGAGTGCAGTTTTCCGAACTCGATCTGCATCTCGATCAGCCCTTCCACCTCGACGGCGTGCTTCTTCGCGGCCGCATCGACCGCGTGGAGCGAAACGAGCGCAGCGGCCAGTTCCGCGTCATCGACTTCAAAACCGGCGACAAGCCCCGCAGCCCGCTGGAGGCTCACTTGAAGAAGGTCACCGCCCGCACGCAAATCACCGAGGCCGATGAGTGGAAGTGTTTCGACGCCCCCGATGGCACCCGTCAGATGTGGCTCGACCTGCAACTCCCGCTTTATGCCCTCGCCATGCAGCATCGCGGTCTGCGGCCTGATTCGCTCGCCTACTTCGTCCTGCCGAAAAGCATCCAGGACACCGCCTTGATCGAGTGGGAAGATTTGTCACCCACCATCCTCGATGCCGCGCTCGCCTGCGCCACCGAGGCCGTGCACCGCCTCCGTGCCGGTCAATTCTGGCCGCCCAATGAAAACGTCCGCCATGATGCCTTCGCGGAGATGTTTCTCGGAGATGTAAGCCGCATGGTGTCACCCGAGGTCGTGTCCAAGCTTTCCGGCGGCCTTTGATCAGCGGCCGCCGCAGCGTGCTCGCTACGCCTTGTACGTCTGGTCGATGTAGGCGACGAGGCTGGGAAGCATCTTTTCGAGATCCGCGAGCGTCTCCTCATACGCGGCTCGACCCGCGCCAAAAGGATCGCTGACGTCCTTGCCACGGAGGTCGTCCTCCTGGGCGAACTCGGACACCAGATAAACCTTGTCCGCGTGCTCGGGGAACTCGTCTTCGATGGCGGCGATGTGGTGGCCGGACATGGCAAAGACATGCGTGGCGGCCTTGAGCATCTTTTCATCGAGCATGCGGCTGGTGAAGTCCTCGCGATGCAGGCCCTTCTCCTTCAAGATGGCGGTCGTGTGCTTGCTGGCGGGCATCCCGGGTGCCGCGGCGACACCAGCGCTGCCGACCTCGTAGTCCTCGCGGCCTTTGACGAGGTCACGGAAAAGCGCCTCAGCCATAGGGCTTCGGCAGGTGTTTCCAGTGCAGACAAAGAGTACTCGTTTCAAGCGGACGTAGTCTCGCCGGAGCGGGCGAAGTTGTCAAAAACAGAAACCCCGGAGAGGAGTTCCCGACGCGCTCGGTTGCTCTCTCTCCGGGGCCGTGCCGTCGAAACATCGCAGTGCGATGCACATGGCGGCAAGCTTTTTGCCATCACGCCGCCGCGAGGGCGGGGACGCAGTGCTTCATGCGGCCGCGGAATTCCGTGGGAGACTCCGAGGCGATGCGGCGGAAGCTGCGGTTGAAATGGGACAGGCTTTGGAAGCCGACGTCGTAGGCCACCTCGGTGATGCGGGCGGCGGGCTTCATCAGCATGCGCTTGGCTTTTTCCACACGGGCGCGGTTCACAAAGTCCGTGAAGGTGAGGCCGGTGGCACGCTTGAAGAGCTTGCAGAAGTGGAAGGGGCTCACGTTCACCGCCTTGGCGACGGCTTCGAGGGACATCGGCTCGGCGAGGTGCTGATGGATGAAGGACTTGGCGTTGCGCACGGCCTCGGGCTCATGGGTGGCGGTGGCAAACAGGAGGCGGTGGGCGCTTTCGCCAAGTTGGAGGGCGAAGGATTGCAGGATGGCGATGGCGGCATCGTAGCGCTCAGGAGCCATGACCGGGGCGTGGTCAAAGTGGACCTTGGCACTGCGAATTTCAGCGGCGGAGCGGTCTTCATCAAGGAGGGCTTTGGCGACCGGGGCGAAGGTGTCGGCATTCGCGGGCTGGAGGCGGACAGCGCCGGTGAGCATGAGGGCGATGACGTTTTTACCGACTTTCACTGGAACCTTGGTCTCTACCACGCCAGCGACGCCGGTGCGGGTGATCACGCCTTCGTAGTGGCAGTCCTCAGGAGCGGTCTCAAGGCACAACGGCAGGCTGGTGAGGGTGTTGAACGCCTTTTGGTAATGCTGGAAGAGCTCGCTTTCGGCGAGGTTCTGGATAAAGCGTTGACGAGCATTGAGGGGAGTGGTGGTGGTGTTCATGGCGCGTTTGGTTGTTGAAGGTTGACGACGCCATGATGTCCGATGCTGGCTGATCCGATATTGTGGGCGCATACGGCATGAATTGTCCGGGATGACCGCAAACGCGGCATAGTGGAAACCATTATCGCCGGGCGCGGTTCCAGCCTCTTCCTCCCATGAAAGACAACAAGACTCTCCTCGGCACGGCAGCGGCGCTGCTCATCCTGTCCGTGATCTTTTTCATCATCGAGCGCCTCGCTGGGCGTGGGAGAAACCGTGTGCAGCCAGTGATCCGCCGCGGGTGGTTCACGGATGTCATTTATCTCTTCGCCACGGGTCTGTTCACGAAGCCGCTCATGCGCTTGCTGCTGTTTTTCCCTGCCGCGATTCTTGTCATCACGCAGGTGGTGCCTGCGGAGACTTTCAAAGCGGGTCTGTATGCGGGATTTGGTCCGCTGAGCCGCCAGCCCGTATGGCTGCAAGCCATCGAAATCTATGTAATCGGAGATTTCGCAGGTTACTGGACGCACCGGCTTTTTCATCGCGGCAGATGGTGGCCTTTTCACGCGGTGCATCACTCCTCCGAGGACCTCGACTGGCTCGGCAGCGTGCGTGTGCATCCCGTGAATGAACTCGTGAACAAGCTCTCGCAAGCCGTGCCGCTGCTGCTCATGGGCTTCAATCCGCTCGTGACGCTGAGCACCGCGCCCGTGCTCACGTTCTTCGCCATCTTCATTCATGCGAATGTGAACTGGGACTTCGGCCCGCTGCGCTATGTGATCGCCACGCCCGTCTTTCATCGCTGGCATCACTCGCGGGAGCGGGAAGCGTGGGACAAGAACTTCGCCGGGCTGCTACCGCTGTGGGACATCCTCTTCGGCACCTTTTACATGCCACGCGGCCGTTACCCCGAAAATTTCGGCATCTGCGAGCCCATGCCGAAGGGCTTCCTCGGTCAGCTTTGGGAGCCGTTCGCCTGGCTGATGCGACGCGGGAAGAAGGTGGACCCGGCGTGAATGCGGCGGTGGACAAGGCGCTTGCACTCGCTCAGCCCCCGGCGTCTTTCCTGCGATGAAAATCTCCTTCTGCGGTGCCGCGGGCACCACCACCGGCTCGAAGCATCTGCTCGAGGTCAACGGCCAGCGCATCCTGCTCGATTGCGGGCTCTACCAAGGGCGCCGCAAGGACACCATCGAGCGGAACAAGCACTTCCCCTTTGATCCGAAGGCCATCGACGTCGTCGTGCTCTCCCATGCGCACATCGATCACTGCGGCGCCCTGCCGCACCTGGGCAAGCTGGGCTTTGGCGGCAACATCTACGCCACACCTGCCACGCGGGACCTGTGCAGCATCATGCTTCCAGATGCGGCTCACATTCATGTGAACGACATCCTCTGGCTGAACAAGCACCGCCAGGACGGTGAGGCCGAACTGGAGCCCAGCTATACCGTCGTGGACGCGGAAAAGTGCATGCGGCAGTTCGTCACCGTCTCCTATCATCGCCCGCTGCCCATCGCCGATGGCGTGAGGCTCACCTTCATTGACGCCGGCCACGTGCTCGGCTCCGCGCAGGTCGTGCTCGACATCGACGACCGTGCCACGGGCCGCAAATCACGCCTGCTTTTCTCCGGTGACATCGGCCGGCCCGGCAACGAGCTGCTCAATAGCGCCGAGCCTTGTGAAAACGTGGACCATGTCATCATGGAGAGCACCTATGGCGGACGGCGGCATGAGCTGGCCTCCGTGGCGGACGAGCACCTCGCCGCCATCATCCGCCGCACCTCGCAAAAGCGTGGCAAGCTGATCATCCCCGCCTTTGCCGTCGAAAGAACGCAGCAACTGCTCTGCGCCATCGACCGCATGCGCCATCACAACACCATCGCGGAGATCCCGACGTATGTGGACAGCCCGCTCGCCGTGCGGGCCACGGAGATCTTCCGCCTGCACATCGACGACCTCCGCCCCGAGCTGCGCGATGCCGTTTTCATGCGAAACGATCCCTTCGGGTTTGAGGGCCTCCAGCTCATCCGCACCGTGGATGACTCGAAAAAGCTCAACCGGCTCAAAGGTTCCGCAGTCATCATCTCCGCCTCCGGCATGGCGGAGAGCGGGCGCATCCTCCACCACCTGCGCAACAACGTCAGCAATCCGAAGAACATCATCCTCTTCGTCGGTTACTGCGCGGAAAACACCCTTGGCTGGAGGCTCCGTGAAGGTCACAAACGCGTCCACATCCTCGGCGAGGAGTTTGAAGTGAACGCCGAGATCGAGACGCTCGATTCCTTCTCCGGTCACGCCGACCACGACGAACTATTGCAATGGTTCGAGAAGGTCACCGGCCCGAAGAAGCAGGTCTTTCTCGTCCACGGCGAGCCAGAACGCTCCGCCCTCCTGCAAACCGATCTCCAGACACGCCATCCTGAATCCAAGATCGAAGTCGCCACGTTCAAGCAGACGGTCGAACTTTAACCCTCGCCCACCTTCCACCATGAAAACCCTCCTCGCCCTCCTCGTCATGACGCTCTCCACCCTTGCCGCCGATTCCATCCACGACCTCACGATGAAGGACATTGAAGGCAAAGATCTCGCTCTCAAAACCTACGCAGGCAAAGCCGTGCTCATCGTCAACGTGGCCTCCGAGTGCGGCTACACCGGCCAATACGCTGGCCTCCAGGCGCTGAGCGAGAAAATGGCCGCGAAGGGGCTCGTGGTGCTCGGCGTGCCCTGCAACGACTTCGGCGGCCAGGAGCCTGGCGACGAAAAAACCATCCAGACCTTCTGCAGCAGCAAATACAACGTCACCTTCCCGATGACCTCCAAGGTCACCATCAAGGGCGATGCCAAACACCCTCTCTATGCCCTGCTCACGAAGGGCGGCGGGGAGGTCGGCTGGAACTTCGAAAAATTCCTCGTCGGCAAGGACGGCAAGCTCATCCAGCGCTTCGGCTCCGATGCCGAACCTGAATCAGGCGACCTCCTTTCCGCCATCGAGGCGGCGTTGAAGTGAGGAAAGGAGGCATTTCCTGCCGATTGACCGGCTGGGTTTTCTTCGTTTAGCATGGCCGTTACCAACCCAACCAATCACCGACCATGTCCGCTGCCATCTTGGAGCCTTCTGCCGCCGCCCCTTCTGCTCCCGTTGTTGAAAAAGTGACCAAAAAGGCTCTCACCGCCGATCACCCGACGTGGTGTCCGGGCTGCGGTGACTTTGCGGTGCTGGCCATGTTCTACCGGGTGCTGGAGAAGCTGCAAATTCCGCAGGAGAAGATTGTCGTCGTGGCGGGCATCGGCTGCTCCTCGCGCTTTCCTTACTTCATGAACACGCACAGCCTGCACTTCATCCATGGCCGTGCGCTGCCCCTCGCCACCGGCGTCAGCCTCAGTCGTCCGGATGTGCATGTGTTCGTCTTCGGCGGTGATGGCGACGGCTTCTCCATCGGCGGCAATCATCTCAACCACGCCGCCCGCAAGAACATCAAGCTCACCTACATCATCATGGACAACTTCGTGTATGGCCTCACGAAGAACCAGACGAGCCCCACCACGCCCATCGGCCGCAAATCGAAGACCGATCCCACCGGCAGCATCGACCGTCCGATCAATCCGATGAAGCAGCTCCTCGCCAGTGGCGCCACCTTCATCGCCCGCACCCACGCCGCGCAGGTGAAGCACATGGAGGAAATCTTCACCCGTGCCATCAATCACGACGGCTTCAGCGTCGTCGAGTGCCTCAGCGAGTGCGTCATGTTCTACCCCGGCGCCTTTGACGACAGCACCCCACGCAAAGGCGGCACCTACGACCTCATTGATGAAACCCAGCACGACGTCACCGACGATGTCGCCGCCTTCAAACTCGCCGACAACCTCGCGCCCGGAAAATTCGGCGTCTATTACCAGGTCAACCGCCCCACCAAGAACGCCCTCGAGCAGAAGTGGATCGACGACACCCAGGCCAAGCTCGGCGGTGTCTCACAAAAAGACATGCTCAAAAAGCGCTTCGAAGCCATGCGGTAAGTAAGCCCGGTGTGCGCAAGCCGAGAGAGCCTGCGACAGGGGGGGCTTGGCCCGCGCAGGCCTTTGTTGGCGTATTTGCGTTCCGCCAGGTGGTATGGCAATACTCGTCGAGCAGCTTCTGCCGGGCGCATTTTCCGGTGTGACGGGTGTAGTCTTCGAGGCGTTCCTTCATCAAGTCATGGCTCGATTGGCCACGATGTCCTTTTCAATGCGGCACTGCGCCGGGCCGGTGCCGCATTCTCCCCTTCCCGGCCAGAAGGCTTTCTGATAAGAAGGCATGCTTTATGCCGGTTATTCGCTTTGTCCTGACAGTCTTCGTTGCCTCGTTCATCTCGGGGATCGCCCTCGCCCAATCCGGCACGGGTCTCACGGGCCAATACTACGACACCGCTTCCTTCACCACGCTGAAGACGACGCGCACCGATGCGACGGTAAATTTCAGTTTCAGCACGGCGATTCCCTCCGGCACGGCGATCACGGCGGCGACTTCGTATTCGATTGCGTGGTCAGGGCAGATCGAGCCGGAGTTTTCGGGGCTCTACACGTTTTATGTTTCGGCGGATGATGGGGCGCGGCTTTGGGTGAATGACCAGATGATTGCTTCGCGGACGTTTTTCACGTCGCCGACGGAGATGCGCGGGCAGGTGAATCTGACGGCGGGCAAGCGGGTGAACATCCGGCTGGAATACATTCAGCAAACCGGTGGCGCTGCGGTGAAGCTGGAGTGGTCGTGCGCGTCGAGGGCGCGGGAGGTGATCCCGACTTCGCGGCTGTTTCCGGCGCGAGTGGACAAGGCGGGCGGATCGCTGCTGCGGGAGCATTGGAGCGGGATCAGTGGCGGTTTGATTTCATCGCTCACATCGAACGCGAACTATCCGAACAAGCCGGGCGGTCGCGAGTTCATCACGTCGTTCGAGTGCTTGGCGCAGGATTGGGCGGAGTCGTATGGCACGCGGGTGACGGGCTTCATCGTGCCGCCGGTGAGTGGCAGCTACACCTTCGCGGTGAGCGGCGATGAGGTGGTGGAGCTGTATTTGAGCACGGATGCAACGAGCGCGAACAAATCGCTCGCGGCGAGTGTGGCCTCCGCGACGGCGTTTCGGGCCTGGGGCACGCCTTCGAGTGCCAGGACGCTTGTGCAAGGTCAGCGCTACTATGTGGAGCTGTTGCACAAGGAGAACACCGGCACGGATCATTGGTCCGTGGGCTGGAAAAAACCGGGTGATTCGGTGTTTTCGGTGATCCCAGGCTCGGCGCTGGTGCAGCCGGGGCTCACGACGGCGCAACCGACGGAAACAAATCTGCTCAACACGATGGCGCAGGATCATCCGCGCCTTTTTGCCACGGCGGAACGTTTTGCGAAGCTGAAAGCGGCCTACCTGAGCCCCACGGCATCACAGCAGAAGACCTGGGCACAAAACGCGATCAACTCGGCCAATGGCATCCTCACGGCGGCTCCGGTGGTCTATGCGCCGGATGTGCGCAGCGTGATCCTCACGCAATCACGCACGGTGGTGGATCGCATGTATAAACTCGGCCTCGCGTGGCAGCTCACGGGCGATGCGCAGTATGCCGAGCGGGCGTGGACGGAACTGAACACCGTGGCGGACAACACGCTCTTCCCGAACTGGAACCCCAGCCACTTCCTCGACACCGCCGAGATGACGCACGCCTGCGCCATCGGCTACGATTGGTTTTAC
>JBKCXA010000757.1:0-7174 GCA_046316935.1 Prosthecobacter sp. | reverse complement strand
CCTCCACCGCCTACCGCCCGTTCTACAGCCAGGGCCAAATGGTCACGCCTTTCTATTGGGGCAATCATCTGCCGCTCGCCCGACGCAAGCCCACCGGCATCAACATCGACGACCTCGCCTCGATGACCCCCGCGCACAACGCCATGATGTCCTGGGGCCACCGACGCCCGCAACCGCTCGACAGCCGCACCGGCGACATGCCCGACGCCCTCGGCGTCACCCGCAAGATGCAGGTCGAAAAATGAGCCTGGCTCATCGGCCTGAGCGACGCCGATGACGCCCGCCTCCTCGAATGGTCCCGCAGCTTCGCCACGCCACCGCAGATTCAGGCCGAAGGCGCACGCTTGCAAAGCCCATCCTACAACACCGAACGCCGCGCCTCGCTGCTCACCGTCGAGAAATCCGAAGTCACCCTCACGATCACCCCATCCACGCCCTGTATTCATCCCGTCTTCGAGCTTCAAAACTCCCCCAAGACGCTTTCACGCGTGGAACTGAACGGACGCGAACTCGCCGCCACCGACTACGCCTGGGACGGTCGGGTTTTCTGGCTCAACGCAACGCTCCGAAACGACGCGACGCTTCGGTTGAAGTTCGGAGACCTCCCGCCTCGCTGACCCGCGAAACTCCAATCATTTGACCCCATGAAACATACATTCCCCCTCTTCACCGCCCTGCTGCTCGTGCCGCTGGCCGCGGTGAACGCCGCCGATGCGCCGAAGTCCGCGCCGAAGCCGAACATCATCTACTTCCTCGCGGATGATTTCGGCCTGGCCGACATCGGCTGCTTTGGCTCGGCCTACAAGACGCCGAACCTGGATGCACTGGCGGCGGGCGGCACGCGCTTCGAGTATTGTTTCGCAGCACCGCTGTGCGCTCCCACACGGGCGATGGGCATGTTTGGTCGTTACGGCTTCCGCACGGGTGTGACGGACAACGGCCTCGGTGCCGCCGCGACGCCACAGAGCGAGGTGTGCATCGCCAAAGTGCTCAAGGAGGCGGGTTACGCCACGGCGGTGGCCGGGAAATGGTCGGACTTGCAATACCTCGTCACACCGGAAGATGGCGCGAAGTGGGGTTTGGATGAGTTCATGATCTGGGGCGAGCACTGGGAGGAAGGCGGTGGAAGATCGCGCTACTGGGGGCCGGATTACAATCACAACGGCAAGATCATCGCGGGCAACAAGAAGACCTTTGGCCCCGATCTGCTCCATGAGTTCGCCGTGGGTTTCATTCGCCAGCACAAGGAGCAGCCGTTCTTCCTCTACTACCCGACGCCGCTCATTCACTACAAACTCCAGCCCACGCCTGACAGTGTCGGCGACAAACCGGACCTTCATGCTGATAACATCGCGTATCTGGACAAACTCGTGGGCAAGCTCGTGACCGAACTCGACAGCCTAAAACTGCGCGAGCGAACGCTCATCGTCTTCGTGGGCGACAATGGCTCCACCAAGGGGGCTCACACGGTGCAAGGCCGTCCGGTTTTTGGGAAAAAGGGTGAGCTCAACGATGGTGGCTGTCGCGTGCCGATGATCGTGAACTGGCCCGGCACCACGCCTGCGGGAAAGGTCAGCCAGGACCTCGTGAGCATCGTCGATTTCTTTCCCACTTTCACCGAGCTGGCAGGCGGCGCTCTGCCCGTCGGCGTGACCATTGATGGTCGCAGCATCGCTCCGCAGGTGCTCGGGCAGCCGGGTCATCCGCGCGAGTGGGTTTATGTGCAGTTGCGGAGCGATCGCTACGTTCGCGACAAGCAGTGGAAGCTCACCAGCGCAGGTGAGTTCTTTGACATGCGCGATGCACCGTGGAGCGAGAAACTGGTGCCCGCTGACGACAGCGACGCAGAAGCGAAAGCAGCCCGTGCCCGGCTGCAGACAGCGCTCGATGGCGTGGTAGCCCAGGACACGGGAAAAGTCTCCGCACCTGAGCCCAAGCCCGAACAGCCAACGCAGAAGAAAAAGAAGAAGTCCAAAAAGTAGCCTTCGAGACCCCATGAAACTCATCCTCACCTGCCTTTGCGCTCTCGTTGTCACCAGCCTCAGTGCTGCGGACAAGCCAAACATCATCATCTTCCTCGCTGACGACCTCGGCTACGCGGACATCGGCGTGAATGGCTGCAAGGACATCCCGACGCCCCACATCGACAGCATCGCCAAGAACGGCGTGCGTTTCACCGATGGCTATGCCACGCATTGCCTCTGCTCGCCGTCGCGAGCGGGTTTGATGAGCGGGATGTATCAGCATCGCTTTGGTTTTGAATACAACTCCGGTCCCGCGCTCTATGCCGATCCCGAGTTTGGCATGACGCGCGATGTTCCTACGCTGGCGGAGAAGCTGAAGGCTGCCGGTTATGCCACGGGCATGATCGGCAAATGGCACATCGGCTTCAAAGAAGGCCTGCGTCCCCACGAGCGCGGGTTCGACTTTCACTATGGCTTCCTCAGCGGCGCGCACACCTACACCCCGGGCAAACGCGACGCTGATCCGATCATCCGCAACGGCGAACCCGTGCAGCCGACGAAGTATCTCACCGACCAGTTTGCCGACGAGGCCGTCGGTTTCATCGAGCGCAGCCAAGAAAAGCCCTTCTTCCTCTACTTCGCCTTCAACGCCGTCCACTCGCCGATGGATGAGAGCCCATACATGGAGCGTTTCCCCGCTCTCACCAGCAAGCGCAAGAACTACGCCGGGATGCTGAGCGCGCTCGATGACGCGGTGGGGCGTGTGTTGAGCAAAGTGCGCAAACTCGGCCAGGAAGAGAACACGCTCATCATGTTCTACGCTGACAACGGCGGCCCCACGCTGCAAACCACCTCGCGCAATGACCCGCTGCGCGGCTACAAAGCGCAAGTCTTCGAAGGCGGCATCCGCGTGCCGTTTGTCATGCAATGGAAAGGCACTCTCTCGCCTGGACAGACCTATCGCGAGATGGTCGCAGGCTTCGACTGTCACGCCACCGCGCTCGCTGTTGCAGGTATCGAAGTGCCGCAGGACAAGCCCCTCGATGGCGTGAACCTGCTGCCCTACCTCACCGGCAAGGCGAGCGGCCGCCCGCACGAGCAACTGTTCTGGCGAGCGGGCGAGAAGCACGCCGCGCGCATCGGCGACTGGAAACTGGTCACTGAACCCAGCCAGGGCGGCACGATGCTCTTCAACCTCAAAGACGACATCGGCGAGCAACATGACCTCGCCCAATCGCAACCCGAGAAACTCAAAGAGGTGCAGGCCGCGTTTGCTCAATGGGCATCGCAGATGAAACCCGCGCAATGGATTCGCCAGGACTCCACCAACGCTGTCGCAGGCGGCGAATCCAAACCCGCCGGCAAATCCAAACGCGGCAAGGGCAAAGGGAAGGGCAAGGCAAAGGAACAGGAAAAGAAATGAGACTCCGCTCGCGTCGAAAAAACGATCAAAGCGGCTTTTCCTCGGCCAAAGCGCAACGGAGCGTGCAAATCGATGAACGGGTCACTTTGCGCGAGAAACCTGTGAAACCCGAAACCAAGACCCAAATCAAAAAAGCGCTGATGAACATGTGGTTCCGTCCTGGCATGCACACGACCCTCGCGGTCGCTCTGGCGCTCGTGTCATCCGTGGTGGCTGAGACGCCGAAAGTCATCGGCATGCTTCAAGACTTTCGCAGCGCACCAGAGGGCTTGTTTCAGCAGGGATTTTTGGATTCATGGCGCTGGACGGAGGAATTTCGCCAGCAGGCACGCGAATGGAGCAGGATCGAGGTGGTCGCCAGTGCGGAGGGCAGGGCCTTGCGGGTGCGGGTGGATGATGCGCGAGTCTTCACCGGCGATGCGAAGAGTTTCCTTCGGCTTGCTCCCTTTTATCCACCAGAGGCCGATGCGGTGCGGCTTCGTGTCAGGGTCCTGTCCGGTCAGTGCTCGCTGTATGTGGGCGGGCCGACAGCCTACTACGGCAACAGTGACGTCTTCACCGAGCCGCAGACCCTGCGTGCCGAGGCCCCAGCACGCTGGGTGGAGGTGCTGTGCCGTTTGAATCATCCCACCTGGCGCAACTTTCGCCGCTCCGGCTTCAGCACCGATGCGCCGCGTAATTATTACAACCGATGGGCGCAGGAGCCGCTGGGGGTCTTCCTCGCACCGGATACGAAAGGCGTGTTTCTCATCGAGCGCATCGAGTTGGTGGCTCTCGGCGAAGGGAAGCCGTTTCCGCGCTTTTCACCGCAGCAGATGCAGCCCGTGCGGAGCATTGCCACGTTTGAGGATGGCAGGGGGGATCAAGCCTTCACGCTCTACATGGCTGCGGCGGAGACGGAGTGGTTTGATGAGTCCTGGAGGCGCAGCAAGCCGTTGCGATTCGAGCCCATGAAGCTCAGCGTGGTGGATGATGGCCTTGACGGCCGGCGCTCGCTGAAATGTCACGGACGAACGGCGGAAGAAGTTCACTGCGCCGGTGTGCACACCGAAGGCGCACCGGATGCGAATGCGATCTCCGCGAGCCTGCGCGTGGATGCGCCCGCGCAGAGGAACACACTCGTCGGAGCGGGGCCGGTGGTGCCGGTGGATTTTCTGGTTTTCACCTCACCCGACGGCCAAGCGTTTCCTTGGGAGCGTTTCGCCGCGTCCGCCGGGTTGCGTGCGCATGATGGACTGGGCTTTGACTACAATTTCACCTACCGCGGCCTTGCCACGCTTACCGGCGTCCATTTCGCCATCTACCAGACGCGGCGCTACCTCCAGCCTGGCGAGTGGACGCACCTTGTCCTGCCCGCGGCGGACTTCACCTGCATCTACGGCCACGGCTCGATGCGCGAACGCTATCTCACGCATCAACCACTGCGCAGTGGCGAGGTCATCGCGGTGGCGTGGTTGAATCCGTGGTGCCGGGCGGGTGCCCGCGATGAACCCGTCACGACGCGTCTTGATACGCTGACTTTTGTGCGTGTGCCGGGCAAAGCGGAGCACCATCGCTCGTTCTGGCAGGTGCCGGAGGGCAGTCTGCCCAGACTGCGCGACGAAACCGTTTCCGGACTCCGCACACGTCATTTTTCGCTGCCTGAAGATCCAACCGGAACCAAATGACCATGCATAAACCACAACGCCCGTTCCTTGGGCGATTCAGAGCACTGCTTTTACCCGCTATCACTTCGCTAATCGCGCCGGTGGCCGCGCTGCATGCTTTGGATGCACCCAAGCCGGAATCGCCCATCGCAGGTGACGTCGTCTATTCGCCGCATCCGCACTTTCGGTGGCAACGCGAGGCCGATGTGAAGATCGACGAGGTGCATCGCATTCAGATCGCCCAGGATGAAGCGTTTGCGCAGGTGGTGTGTGATGATCGGCTGGAAGTGGTTTCGCGTTTTGTGCCGGTGAAGGCGCTGCCTCCATCGAAGTATTGGTGGCGTGTGCGGCGTGGTGATGGCGAGTGGTCGCAGGCTGTGGCCTTTGAAGTGCGTGCTCCAAAGAAAGTCTTCACGATTCGTGCGGGCAGCGATGCGGAGACGGTGGCGCGGGTGCTGCATGAGGCGGCGGCGCATGGTCCGGCACGCGTGGATTTTGAACCGGGTGAATATCGTCTGACGGTGCGTGATCGCGCGGGCTTGGTGATCTTGAAGGATGCACACGATCTGATCATCGACGGGCACGGCGCGAAGCTGGTGTTGGCTGGCGATTCCTGCCTCCTGAGCCTGCAAAACTGTCAGCGGGTCACAATTCAGAACTTTGAGGCGATGAGCAGCCAGCCTGGGCACACCTTGGTGCGTGTGCTGGAGGTGGATCGTGCCAATGCCCGGCTCGTCGTGAAGCCCGAGCCGGGCTACGACGCGGATGTGGCCCGTTTTTTCGTGGGGGAAGGCAATGGAGGCAGTTTTCTCAATCGCGTGGACCCCGACCATCATGGGCGGCATCTCAGTCGAGGCTTTATCTCGGCACGGGATGCCACAGCGAGCGCGGTGCCGGGTGCGGCAGGCCATTTCCACATCGGGCCCGTGAAGGCAGCCGCTTTGGATCATCATGAGCCGGGTGAGCTGGCCGTGGTGACGCTCTATCGCTCTCCCTTTGTCCGCATGGATGCGACGGAGGAATGCACGCTGAGTCACATCACCCTTATCGATCATCCGGGCGGCCCGTGCTTGGGGAATGACAACTCCGCGCAAAGCCTGCTGGCCGTGAAAGCCGTGCGCCGCTCGCCTGCGTACTATCAAGGCGGCCACTCGGGCGTGAACAACGGCCGTATCGGTGCCTGGGTCGAAGGGTGCGAATACGAATGCCTCGCCGATGACGGCGGCCCGGCGCATCAGGCGCTGCGGATGAAGGTGGATCGCGCGGACGGCCCCGACTCCATCATCCTGGCCGACTCGTGGACGAACAGCGAGATCCGGCCAGTGGATCGCATTGTCTTGGTGGACTCACGCACCGGGCGCTTCGTGACCGCCGCGGTGCGCACGGCCTCTGAGGGTCGGAAAGCGATGCGCCTGGGTCTTGATGCCGACCTGACACGACTCGCCAAAGCACTCGGACGCGAGCCAGCACAGGATTGGAAGGGTGTGCTGCTCTATCGTTACGCACCCAGCAACGAGGACTTTGTCTATCGCCACAACCGCCATGTGGGCGGACGCGCCCACGGGGTGAAGTTCAATGGCACTCGCGGATGGATCGCCGACAATCATTTTGAGAACCTCACGGGCAATCCCATCCACGTCGGCTTCACCTACACGGAAGCCATCTCCGGCGTGGGTGCCCGCGATGTCTTGGTGAGCAACAATACCCTCATCTACAGCGGATGGACACCCATCACCTGCCTGTCCACCTCCGGCCTCGGCGGCAATATCCTCATCCGAGGCAACCGCATCACCGACCCTCGTGAAAACGCCATCGCCATCAAGGGATGCAACGGCGTGACCATCACCGAGAACCAGTTCAGCTCCACGTTGCCGCCCACCAAAGGCGCTTGGATCGTAGCTGAAGACAGCGACGCACTCCGCACCTCCGGCAACCAACATCCAGCCGAAGTGCCGCTGATGAAGGGAGATACGCGGTCAAAATAAATCGGGATATGAATCGCATGAAAGCCACCCTCAAACTGCTCGCCGCCTTGCTGCTCTCGCCGCTGGCCGCGCTCCACGCTGCCGACGCGCCGAAGGCCAAGCCCAACCCCGCTCAGTCCGCAGGCATTGACCCCGACGACGGCACCGGGCCTCGAC
>JBKCXA010000756.1:0-8031 GCA_046316935.1 Prosthecobacter sp. | reverse complement strand
GAAGAAGGCCACGTTGCCACCTTGGGCGATCCAGGCCTCCAAGTTGTCGCGCATCGGCGTGCTCCAATACTCGTCGTGGCCGACACTGAGGACGAGCTTGTAGTTCGTGAGCATCTCGGGGCGGAATTCGAGGTCGTCATTGGCGGCGAATTCGAGCGGGTAGCCGTTGGTCTCCGCCCACACGACGAAGGGCAGCTCCCAGCGGGCGAATTGCGACGGGCCGGGCCGCTCAAAGCTCACGCGGCTGCCCTGGTTCTTCGAGAGGCTGTTGTAGGCATACACGGAGAAGCCGCCCCAGTTGTTGTAGGCGTTGTAGGTGTTCGAGCAGAGCTGCAAAAGGATCTTCGAGGTGCTGCCGGGCTTGGCTTGGCGCACGATGAACCACGCGCTGCTGCTGGCCGTGCGTGCGCCGCGATGTGTCCACTTGCCGCCGGCATCCGCCGCGCGCAGCGCGACCTCGTAGTAGCCGCTCTTCCAATCCGCGCCGACGGGCACGCGCACGCTCTCCGGCCAGCGGCAACCGTTCGCGGAGGCATCTTCCGGCACGGCATGCGCCGCGCCGGGCACATCGGCCTTTTTCCACATAACCTCGCGTTTCGCGCCGAGTCGCGTGACCTCGATCTCAAACTTCGCCGCCGTGGTGCTGACGTGGATGGGGATTTCCTCGCCCTGCGCGACGCTGCGCTGCCCAGCGTAGCCTTCGATGAAAAGCGCCACCGGATCGGCCGCGCGGAGGACTGAGACGACGAGGAGGAAGGCGAGAGTGCGGCGCATGGGGAGGCTACGCGGGGCAGGGCGGGGGGCTTTCAGCGGGTCAAGAGGTCGTCAAGACGGGTCAAGGTGGTCAAGAAGGCACCTCTTTGACAGTCTTGACCTTTTTTTTGACCCTCTTGACCTTCTCGACGGCGCAACCCTGCCCGAAGGGCATTTGTAAGCCCCTTGTCACAAACTCGGCATCCGCATGAAAAACGTCTTACAGGCCTCTGATTGCCCGCTTTCTCAATAATAACCATATTCTCAGGCATGAAGCTCAACCTTGCTCTGCCTGCCGAATCCCTCGCTGAAACGACCGTTCCTGCCCTTTCCGGCTCCCCAAAACGCGTCAACCGGCTCCTCGAATGGCGCGAGAAGAATGCCGAGCTCCCTCACCAGCTCCGCGTGGCCGGCATCCGCCGCTCTTCCAAAGTCCGCGAGGTGCTTCCGCGGAACCACACCGGCCTGGCCAAGCTCCGCTGGCTGGCCTCCCTGCGCCAAAATCCGCAATTTCAGCCCACCGACCTCCATGTGGCCGCCAAAAGCTGGGTCCTCCGCGCCCCGAACGGCACCATCCACACCTTCCGCAACCTGCGGAACTTCATCCGCGAAAACGAAGAACTCTTTGATGCCGCCGATGTGATCTGGAAGGCGCAAACCCGCCGCCCCAAGCTCACCTGGTGCCAGGCTTACCAATCCCTCGCCCGCCTCCGCCCCGGCCGTGCCCGCACGCTCGAGTCCTGGAACGGCTGGACCTGGGCCGCCGAAGTCAACGAGGTGGCGCTGGCGGGTTGATGGATCGCTGACTTGCCCCCTTGAACCGCCTCCGCGCCGCGCCATCATCGGCGGCGCATGAACTCGCAAACTCTCGATCACATCCGCGCGACGATCCGTGACGTGCCGGACTTCCCGAAGCCGGGCATTCTCTTCAAGGACATCACGCCCGTGCTGGCGGATCATGCGCTGCTCTCGCGCACCATCGACGGCATGATCGATGCCACCGGCGTGCTGAAGGTGGACAAGGTCGTGGGCATTGACGCCCGCGGCTTCATCTTCGGCTCGCTCATCGCCGCCCGGCTGGGCGCGGGTTTTGTGCCGGTGCGGAAAAAGGGCAAGCTGCCGTGGAAGACTCGCGGCGTGGATTATTCCCTCGAATACGGCAGCAACTCGATCGAGCTCCACCAGGATGCCATCGCGCCGGGGGAGACGGTGCTCCTCGCGGATGATCTGCTCGCAACCGGCGGCACTGCATCGGCGGCGCTGCACCTGATCGAGCAATCCGGCGGCAAGATCGTCGGCAGCACCTTCTTCATCGAGCTCTCGTTCCTTCAAGGTCGCGAAAAGCTGCGCGGGCACGGCCCGGTTCACGCGCTCATCACTTACTGAAACCTGCGACCACCCACGGCATGACGGAACGCGACTACCTGCGGCACCTCCAGCGCATCGGCGAAAAGTTTTTTCCGGACGACGACAAGCGTCCGCATCCACGGGCCGAGATGCTGCGCCGGGCGAAACGCTTTCTGAAGCTCAAGGAGCAGCGCATCAAGCAGCGTCACCGTTCCGGCTTTGGCGGCGCGGAGACCTGCCGCATGCGCAGCGATGTGATCGACTACCTCATCCGCGTGCTGTGGGCGGAGGCCGTGGCCGCGCTGGAGCCGGCGGTGCGCCAGAGCCTGAATGTGAGCGTCGTGGCGCATGGCGGCTATGGTCGTCGTGTGATGTCGCCCGGCAGTGATGTGGACCTCACCTTCATGTTTCCTGGCAACAGCGGCCAGGTGTCCAAAGAGGTGGCGAAGCTCATCAGCGACTTCTTGCTCTTCTTCTACGATCTCGGCTTCAAAGTCGGCCATGGAGCACGCAGCGTGGGCGAGTGCCTGAATCTCGCCAACGAGAACATGGAGACCAAGACGGCGCTCATGGAGGCCCGCCTGCTCACCGGCCAGGATGCGGCCTTCAAGGAGTTTCGCAGTCGTTTTGACAAGGAATGCATGAAGGGCCGCGAGGAGGAGTTCCTCCGTCTGCGGCAGGATGATCTGGCGAAGCGGCATGCGAAGTTTGAGAACACGCCCTTCGTTCAGGAACCACACGTCAAAAATGGCTGCGGCGGTCTTCGCGATTACCAGAACCTCATCTGGATGACCTATGCAAAGCTCGGCACGCTGAACCCGAAGGACCTCGTGGCCGGCGGGTTCATCACGAAAAGCGGCTGGCAGGAGATCGAGAAGGCCTACGCCTTCATCCTCCGCGTGCGCAATGAGATGCACTACACCGAGCGCCGGGCGCAGGACCAGCTCACGCTGCGTCTGCAAGGTCTCGTGGCCACGAATCTCGGCTACCGCCACAAGCGCATCCTGCGCCGCATCGAGGCGCTGATGCATGATTACTACACCGCCACGCGGGACATCCTCCAGCGCAGCAGCCAGATCATGGACCGCTTCCATTTGCAGCAGCTCGAAACGGCCGAGCAGCGCGGTGGCGTGCGTGGCTTCCTGGCCCGCAGCAAGTCGAAGAAGCAGACCGAGAAGTTCGATGGCTTCATCCGCAAGCACGAGCGCATCTACGCGGAGGAGAAAAATGTCTTCAAAGAGGACCCCGAGCGCCTCATGCGCCTCTTTTTGCACACGCAGCAGCGCCATCTGCGCCTCAGCCCGGACCTCTTCCAGCTCGTGCAGGATAATTTCCGCCTCGTCGATCAATCCTTCCGCTATGCGAAGGTGAATCGCGAGACCTTCGAGGCCATCCTCACGCAAAAAGGCGATGTCGCCCGCGTGCTGCGGCAGATGCACCGCGTCGGTTTTCTCGGCAAATGGATGCCGGAGTTCGGAGCGCTCACGAATCTCGTGCAGCACGAGTTTTTCCATCTCTACACCGCCGATGAGCACACGCTGCGCACCATCGACAAGCTCGACGAGCTCAGCGATCCCACGCTGCCCGGCGTGAAGCTCTACCAGCAGCTCTTCCACGATCTCCAGCAGCCGGTCATCCTCTACCTCGCGCTGCTACTGCATGACGCTGGCCGTGCCGCGAACAAAAAAACGCACAGCGATGAGAGCACTACGCTCGCCGCCGCCGTGTGCCGCCGCCTCCAGATCAAAGGCGAGCGCCGCCGCCTGCTGCTCTTCCTCGTGGATAACCACCTGCTGATGTACCGCACCGCCACGCAGAAGAGCCTCGAAGACCCCGCCGTCATCGAGGAGTTCGCCAGCATTGTGCGCACCCGCGAGAATCTCGACACGCTGCTCGTGATGACCTACGCCGACTCCAAAGGCACGAGCGATAAATCATGGACCGGCTACAAGGAGGCCTCCATCCGCCAGCTCTACTCGAACACGCTGCAATTCATGAAAGCGCCCGCCGATTTCATGCGCAGCCTGCACGCTCCGCTCGATGAACTGCGTGCCGCCGTGCTGAAAAAACTCGGCAGCGATTTCGAGGCGGAGGTGGATGCGCACTTCCAGCACATGCCCGCGTCCTACTTCAACTTCCGCGAGGCCGAGAGCGTCATCGAGCATGTGCGCCAGTTCCGCGAGTTTTTCGTCAAACTTGGCACCGAGGAGAAGGCCGAGGCCGGTCTCCTGCCCATCATGCAGTGGGAGGACCATCCCGAGCAAGGCTACAGCGATCTCACCGTCGTCTGCTGGGACCGTCACCTTCTTCTTGCACGCGTCGCCGGCGCCCTCGCCGCGCAGAGCATCAACATTCTCAGCGCCGACTTCTTCCGCCGTGGCGATCACCTCGTGCTCGACATCTTCCGCGTCTGCACCACGAACTTCACCGCCGTCAGCGCCAAGGCCGCGCGACAGCGTGTGGAGGCCTCGGTGAAAGCCGCGTTCCTTGATCCTGAGTTCAATTTCAGCAAGGAGATCGCTGAGAAGCGTGCCGCGTCCTCCACGCTCGATGCCCTCAGCGCCGAGTTGCCGCAGCGGGTGTACCTCAACAACCATCTCTCGCCCGATGAGAATGTGCTCGAGCTCCAGGTGCTCGACCGTCTCGGCCTGCTGCACGATGTCTTCATGGCCGTGGGTCGTCTCGGCCTCGGCGTCACCCACGCCCGCATCAACACCGAGAAAGGCGCCGCCATCGACACCATCTACGTCCAGGACGAGCAAGGCCGTAAACTCACCGACAAGGAGAAGCTGGACGAGCTGGCGAAAGCGGTGTCACAGGCTGCTTTGCAGGATTCAGCATCGTAAGGCATTCACAGGCTGAGCGCAGAGATGCCGGGAATCAAAATGCCGCCCGGCTGCTACTTGCGTCGCACTTCCTGCACTTCGAGCGCTGTCAGCTTCCACTCACCCTTCATGGGCTGCACGGTGAGCTTTGCCTTGTAGCCGTTGTAGCGCGGGTGAGCATGGCCCCAGTGTCCCACATTGCCGAGCACACTCCAGTTGCATTCGACGATGAAGCCGCCGCTTTCGGGATGTGGAGTCACCTTGTCCACCGTGGCTTCAAAGTCGGTGATCAGCACGCGGGTGCCCTCGCGACCGTCGAGGGTGAGGGCGGTGATGGTTTCGAGGTAGAGTTTGCGCAGCAGTTCGCCATCCACGCTGCGTGCCAGCACGTCATACACGCGTGATTCGGCCCGGTGGTCAAAGGCGCGGTAAACGTTTCGAAGCAAGGGCGAGACGATTTTTTGCGCCTCCGCGGTCTGCGTGATGACGGGCGCGGATTCGCCACGCTGGAGGGTGATGACAAACATCCTCCAGGACATCAACAGGCCGAAAACCCACACGCCGAAGTAGGGCAGACCACCGCCTGGCAGGCGGTAGTCCCGATGCCAGATCCACCAGTAGAAAACGATGCCGGCGATGATCCAGAACGCGCCTCCCACCGGCACACGCACCGGCTCCGCCGGATCAAAGGTTGGCACAGCGGCCAGAGGCGATGGGCGCAGGCGTCCCTTGTTCACCCACGGGATCCGCTTGGTGATGCTGTTCACGATGATCTTCTCGCTCTGAGTGCCAAAGAGCACGGTGACGGGCATTTCTTTGAGATCATTGATCCAGCCCTTCCACATCACCTCAACATGGTCTGGCGTCTCACTGGTGGTGAACTGCCACACGAAGCCAAGCATGCATTGATTGAAGGCCAGTTCCTCCTTCTCCTGCATCGGGATGGTGGCTCCGGGCTTGCCTTTCACAAAGAAGGCCGCCGGGGCGACATATGGCTGGCGGCTCTCATTCGTCGTGAGAGAGCACCAGTCTGCCGCGAGCTTCTGCGCATCGGCGATGATCTGCGCCTGCTTTTCTGGCGTCAAGGTCTCCGGCAGGCTGGTCTCGTCCGGTGTGAGCCATTTGAAGACGGCATGCATGTCGAAGAGCGCCTCCACGCGGACCTGATACGGTTCCACATAGAGGTAAAGATGCGCCACGCTGCCCGTGAGCATCGGGCCGGCCGTGACAGCGGGAGCCGGAGTGGCACCAGGCGCAGCGGCGGCATCCGCGGGTTTCGCGGGGGCGGGCGGGGGCGCGGCTCCTCCGAGGTCAAAGGGCAGCGGCACGCGGTCGATCTGCACTTGTGCCAAAGCCTTCGACATGGAAAGCGACGCGATGGCGAGCATCGCGAGGACACAGGAGCGGATCAAAGGCAGATGAAAGGGCATGCGTGAAAGATGAATCAAAGCGTCCAGGGCTTGCGCCATTCCTTCGAGAGCAGTTTCGAGGCCGCGGCGTTGTCGGCGAGGGTCTCGGTCTTTGGATCCCACTTCAGCGAGGCGCTGCCGGTGCGCAGGGCGATGTTTGCGAGGTGGGAGATGGTGATGCTGCGATGGCTGACCTCGACCGGCGTGGCGGTGGGCTTGCCGTCGTAGATGCAGGAGAGGAAGTTGTCCGTGTGATCCTTGCTCTCGTAGAGGTGGATCTCGCCCTCGCGGGCCTTGTCACGCAGGATGTCCGGGCTGCTGGCCTGGATCTTGCCGCGGTTCACATAGATCCACTTGCCGCCTTCGCCTTCAAAGAAGACGCCGACATGGTCAAAGGCCTTCGTGGAGCCTGCCTGGGCGTTTTGCGCCTCGACCTCGGGCATCAGTTTGGACTCAGGGCTGGCCACATGCATCACGACACCGCTTTCATACACGCACTCAAAGCTGAACTCGCTGGCGGTGTTGTAGAGCGCCTTCAGGTCGAGCTTGCCGGTGATGTTTTTCATCTCCACAGGGCCGGTCAAATCGGTGCCCATGCCCCACTGGGCGATGTCGATGTGGTGAGCGCCGAAGTCGGTGATCATGCCGCCGGAGAAGTTGAAGTTGTGACGCCAGTTCAGCGGCAGCAGGGCAGGGCGGTAATCCATCTGGTCCGCCGGGCCGAGCCACATCTCGTAGTCGAAATCGGCGGGCACAGGAGCCGCGTTGATTTGGTCGGCCATGCCGTTCCAGTTCTTATGCCCGCCGGGAAGGCCCACGCGCACCTTTTGCAGTTTGCCGATTCGGCCGTTGCGCACCTGCTCGCAGGCGAGGCGGAAATAGACATCGCTGCGCTGCTGGCTGCCGGTCTGCCAGGTGACACCAGCCTTTGCCACTTCATCGCTCATGAGGCGGCCTTCGGCCACGGTGAGAGCCAGCGGCTTCTGCCCGTAGATGTGTTTGCCTTTGCGGGCGGCATACACAGCCATGTAGGCATGCCAATGATCAGGCGTGGAAACCTGCACGGCATCGAGGTCTTCCTTCTCGATCATCTCGCGGAAGTCGGCGTAGGCCGTGCAGCCTTTCACCGGCTTGTGCTCGGCCTTCGAGTAAGCTTCGTCGATGATTTTGCGTCCGGCCTCGCGGCCACCGGTTTCCTTGCCGTCATAGCCGTAGTGGCCGTATTCCTTCATCGGATCGGCCACGGCGATGACCTGGCATTTGCCATTCGAGAGAAAGCTTGGCGTCCAATCACCGGCGATGGTGCCCCAGCCGATGGCCCCCACGGTGATGCGCTCGGAAGGAGCCGGGCGGCCCGGCTTTCCAAACACCGACGACGGCACGAACATCGGAAAACCGAGCGCGGCGGCGCTTTGGGTGAGGAAACGACGGCGGGAAGTGGTGGGGACGCGGCGGAGCATGACGAATGAAGCCAGTTTTATAGCCGGGGCCTACCTGAAAGGGAAGAACTGAAAACTGAAAATGGCGTTCCAAAGGCCCCCGCGCCATGCTCCCGGCCTCATCGCATGCTTTTGACCGATCTCGACCAAGCCATCGCCAGTACCCAGGCCCACCTTTTGAGCCTGCGGAACGAAAATGGCCACTGGGAGGGCGAACTGAGCTCCAGTGCCCTCTCTACCGCCACGGCTATCGTGGCG
>JBKCXA010000755.1:0-2662 GCA_046316935.1 Prosthecobacter sp. | reverse complement strand
GACTTGACGATCTCCGCAGCGACAAAGCCCTCAAAGAGCGCACCAAGGAAGGGGGATTTCTCCAACTCGGCTTCCGTATCAATGCCGAGGAGGTGGCAGGCCATGCCAGGATCGGCGATGTAGATGCGCGGGCTGCGGATGATGCGCTTGCCGAGGCTCTCAAAGAAGGGCGGCACGACAAAGATCTGAGCCGTGGTCTCGAGAATGTCGAGCCACTTGCCCACGCCGGGCACACTCATGCCGAGTGGCCCGGCAATGTCGGTCTTGTTGAGAATGGAGCCATGCCGAGCGGCCAGCAGGGACATGAAGCGGCGGAACGTGCCGAGGTCCTGCACGGCGGTCACGGCACGCACATCGCGCTCGAGATAAGTTTGAAGGTAGGAGCTGAACCACAGCCGCGCTGCCTTTGGGCGGGCGAGCACTTCCGGGTGGCCGCCGTGCAGCAGGGAGACCTTGGATGACTCGCTGAGGCTCAGCGGCAGCAGTTGCAGCACGGCTGCGCGTCCGGCCATGGACTCGGTCACATTGCGCATCAGCCCAGCCTCCTGCGATCCGGTGAGAAACCACTGGCCGGTCTTGCGCGGACTCGCGTCGATGCGGCTGCGGACGTAGTTGAAGACCTCCGGCAAGTTTTGGATCTCGTCGAAGATCACCGGTGGCTTGACTCCGTCGAGGAAGCCCTGCGGGTCCTGGCGAAAGCGGGAGATGATGTCCGGGTCCTCGAAGAGGTAGTATTCGGCCTTGGGGAAGAGATGGCGCAGCAGGAAGGTCTTTCCCGAGCGCCGCGGCCCCGTGATGACCACGGCCGGAAAGCTCTTCGCGGCCATGATCAGGTGCTTCGTGATGTCTCTTTCGACCGGTCTCATATTTTGAGGAATCTAAACTGCCAGTTTAAATTCCTCAAACCCGTATTTCGTCATTTCGTGATCACATCCACCGGCGTCTGCTGATCCGCTGGCGTCGATTTCTCCTTCATCGCCTTCAACGCGGCTTCGATGCCGAAGACGGCCAGTTGATCGCCGTGCTGGTCGGCGGTGGCGAGGACGCGGCCATCGGCGAGCAGGGGCTTGAGGGCGGCGATGTTGTCGAAGCCAACGATTTGGATCTGGCCGGCCTTGCCAGCGGCTTGGACGGCTGCGGCGGCTCCGAGGGCCATGTTGTCATTGGCGCAGAGCAGGGCTTTCACATTCGGATTCGCGGCGAGGATGCCTGCGGCGACGGTGTTGGCCTTTTCCATCTCCCACTGACCGCTCTGCGAGCTCACGATTTTGATGGCAGCGGCGGTCATCGCATCCTCAAAGCCTGCTTTGCGTTGCTGCGCGTTGAAGGCGGTCGTCACGCCTTCAATGATCGCCACCTCGTCACCCGCTTTCAGCTTCTTCGCGAGCACCTCGCCCACGGCTTTGGCACCGGCGCGGTTGTCCGGGCCGACAAAGGGAATGCTAAGGCCGGCTTGCTTCAGCGTTTCGGCATCGAGTTGGTTGTCGATGTTGATGACGAGCACGCCGGCGTCCTTGGCCCGCTTGAGCACGGTGACGAGCGCCTTCGAGTCCGCCGGGGCGATGACGAGGGCCTGCACGCCCTGCGCCACCATCTGCTCGACCAGCCCCACTTGCTCGGCGAGGTCGGTCTCGTTCTTGATGCCGTTCACGATGAGCTCGTAATCCGCCGCGTGCGCGGCCTGATGCTTCTTCGCGCCCTCGGCCATCGTCTGGAAGAACTCATTCGCCAGCGACTTCATCACGAGCGCCACCTTGGGCTTGCCCGAGGCATTAGAGGTGTCGGCAGGCTTGCACGCGGCAAGCAGGCAGGCGGCGAGAAGAAGGAGCTTTTTCATGTGGTTGGTCCAAACAGCATGACGGGAGGCGTCTCCAGCCGCAAGCCGCTTCTTGCTCACGCCGTTTATCCGGCATGAGACCGTTCCTATGCTTCCTCGCCTGCGTTTCGCTTGTTCAAGGTGCTGACATCGACCCGCAGCCGTTTCTGGCGGCAGCGCAGCGGCTCATCGACGCGACGAGTTTCCTCGGCACGCCGTTTAGCGATGATGAAATCATCACCTTGAGGGCGGCGATCTCGCAAAATGACGCGGAAGCTGTCCAAAAGGCCCAAGCGGTGCTCGACGCGCATGCTCTATTTCATGTGACCATCACGCCGGAGCAGCGGGTGAAGGTGGAGCGAGGCGCGGCGAAGGCCGTTCTCGATGAGGCGGGCTGGCGGCAGTATTTGGTGCGGGTCGAAAATGAGGCCGGAGTGACGGCGAGGCTCGCCGTGAGCAGTCCGCAGGCGAAGGAGGCGTATGTGAAGGGTTCGCCGCCCGTCGCGCCGCATGCAAAGCCGCGCGATCCGGGCGAACCAGCGCTCTCGGCCCGCTGGCTCGATTTGCAGATGTTTGAGCAGCCGCCGATGCAGGCGACGCTGAGCGGTTTGGGGCTCGAATTCCGCATCGTGCAGCTTTACAGCCGCGACGCGGGCAAGCGCGATGCGACGTTCAGCTTCGACACGGGCCAGGGCACGCAGGACCTCGGCTTTCGCAATGAAACGAGCGTGCTCTTTGACTGCCAAGCCGCTCGCGAGGTGAAACTGGCGATCACGGATGAAAATAGGAAGCCGTGCATCGCCGAGTTGCTCATCAAGGACAAGGCCGGGCGCGTGTATCCGAGCC
>JBKCXA010000754.1:0-8000 GCA_046316935.1 Prosthecobacter sp. | reverse complement strand
GGTCAGGACTGGGCCAGGGCCCGGGTCAGGGTCAGGGTCAGGGACCGGGTCAGGGCCCGGATCAGGGTATGGGGCCCGGGCGAGGCCCGGGCGGGGACCAGAGCCGGGGGTCAGGGCGGGGGTTCGTTCACCGCAGGTTTGGCGATGGAAGCAAAGCCAGGATTAGCCCACCTGCTTTTGCAGAGCCTCAAACGAATCCCCCAATCGGCGCAGGCGCTCCAGACGGAGCGCTCCGTCCTGCTCGGTCTGCAAAGCGGCGGTTTGCAGCGGTTCAAGAATCTCGCGGGATTTTTCAAAGGCATGCCGCACCTCTTCCTTGAGCTGCTCCGCCAGCATCTCCCGCAGCGTTGCGGTGGATTCCTCCAGCTTGTCGAGGATCGCATTGCGGGCGGCCGCCAGCCGCATCTGGGTGAGCAGATAGACCACCGCCAGCAGCATCACGCCGGAGCCAAACATGATCACCGCAGGCACAGGGTCCCAATCCCCCAGCCAGGCCGTGGCGGCCGTCAGCAGCAGGATGGCCGGGGCCAGCCTCGGCAGCCAGCGGGCGGTCTGCCGGGCACGGAGGAGTCCCGGCTCCACGTCCTCGTCCAGCTCCAGCGCCAGCACGAAGCGGCGCAGGGCCGAGTCCGTCCGCGTGGTGAACCGGCGGCGCAGTTCGCTCTCCGTCTCGCTTTCCTGTGCCGGCGGCTCCGGCAGCATGATGATCTGCCGGCTTTGGGAGCGCACAAAGCGGTCGTATTGCCGCAGGTCCTCCTCCAGCACGAGGCTCAGTTGGCGCCAGCGGTCACCCGTGCGGTGGTGCAGCTCCTGCAGGAGGCGGTGATCGAGGCTCTGCGGACGTTCCGGCTCGTCCTCCGGGGAAGGGGGGCGCTGGAAGGCCCGCCGGGTGGCCAGCAGGTCCTGGGTGAGTCCTGCCACGCGGATGACACTCTCGTGGTAGTCCCGTTCCGTGGCATCCAGGGCCGGAAGCATCTTTTTCAACGTGCGGTCGAGCTGCATGTCACGCTCCGTGAGCAGCTCGGTCAGCAGGGACGAACGGCGTTGCAGCAGCCGCGTCACCGCCACGGTGCGCTCGCGGAGCTGGTCGAGGATCTGGCGGGCCAGTTGGATCGTGCCCGCGAGCTTCTTCTGCCGGGCGGGCTGGCCGCGCACCACGGCCGAGAGATGCGCCTCCAGTGGCAGGAAGCCGCTTTCCTCCAGCAGCTTGTCACGATCCAGTCCCCCGCTGCGGGCCAGGAAGGCCTTCTTGGCCGAGATCGGGAAAATGGGAAACTCCCGGCCAAATCGCCCGCGGCACAGCTCCCGCATGTAATCCGTGATCACCTGCACCTCCTCCGGACTGCGCAGATCGCTCTGCTGGAGGACGAAGACCACGTTGCGCATCCAGTCGCGGTGTACCTTCTCCAAAAACTGCCACGCGGAGGCTCCCCAGGGGTTCATCGCCGAGAAAACGAAGATCACCAGGTCAGCAATCGGCACGAACCGTTCCGTGATCTCCTGGTGCTCGTTCTCGATCGAGTTCGTCCCAGGCGTGTCCACGATGTGAAAATCACGCAAAAAGGCCGCTGGGGCCTGCACCTCGTCCAAAGTGGGCGTGATCGGTGTCACCTTCACCTCCGGCCCGTGCTTGAAGAAGAGGATCTTGTCCGTCGTCGGCATCACCCCCGTCCGGGAGAAATCCTGGCCGAAAAGCGCGTTGAGGAAGGTCGATTTCCCCACGTTCACCTCCCCGGCCACCACGAACACAAAGGGCTCCTTCAGGCCTGCCAGCAAGTTCTCCAGGATCGTGACCGCTTCCGGGCCGGGGGATGCCTCCCCGGCCTCCCGCACCGCCGCCCCCAGCGCCAGCAGCTCCGTGCCGATGCGCGAGCGCAGTTCAAAGTAGTCATCCCCGATCATGCGCGGCTATTAACCCCATCTTCGAAAATCTGAAATCCAAAATCTGAAATGCCATCCTCCCGTTCCGTCAATCCCGTCAATAAGGTCCCTCAGGTCACTCAGGTTCACGCAAACTCTCTCCACGCCCCGCCCGCTGAAAGTTGAACGCTCCAAGTTCGATGTTGAACGTTGTTTTTCGTCTTTTGGCTAATTGCGAACGCCAGCCGCCCCTCCCTTGTCATACCCGGCCTCACGCACTTGGGCCTGTCGCCAAAAAAAATTATCGACACACCCGCCGAAATCCTGTAACAAAAACCCAAATTCGGGGATTTATTCATCGAAACCCATTCTTCTCCTCCATGAAAACTTGTCTCGCACTCACCATCCTCGGCGCTGCCCTGCTCTCTGTGCCTAATGCTTTTGGACAGACTCCCCCTCCTGCAGCCACCTCTGGGGTTGTCGGTTTTTCGGCGCTTTCTGTCCCTAGTGGTTTTGCTTTCGTTGTCCCAACTCTTGTTAACTCCAGTGTGTTCCAAGGGCAAGCGGCAATCAGTTCTGATGGTCTGACAATAACCCCAACGACTGCGCCTAGCTGGACTGTTGGAGCGTATAATGCGACATCCTTTGCATCACCTACTCCGAATTACCCGAAATTCTACGCTGAAATAGTTTCTGGTGCCAATGAAGGGTTGATTTTGGACATTTCGTCAAACTCTGCAACGGCATTAACGATGGTGTCAGCCGTAACGCCTGCTGGTTTGCGCGGCACAACGGTGCAGATTGCGATTCGAGAGCATATGACGTTGAATAAGATCGTGCAAGGTGCCACAGGTCTTTCTGGCTTTTCAGATTCTGCCAACGTCTTTAATGCAAACGGAAGCACTTCAACTCGCTTTTATGATGGAGCTGGCTCATGGCTTGCGGAGGACTTCGCCACACCTGCTGGCCACACCGTAATCTACCCCGGAACTGGTTTCGCATTCACTGCCACAACTCCCGTTTCATTCAACTTCATGGGGGAGGTGAAACCCACGAAGACGAAAGTTACTTTGTATGCTGCATCGACCAACATCGTTGGTGCCTTGAATCCGGCATCAGCCACCCCGTTCTATGGAAACTCCATCTCTACGTCGCTTGCTGCTTATGCTGATGGCATCAACAACTTCAGCACCGATGGTCAACTTACGACTGTAGGGACATATTTCTCTGATGGTTCGGTGATGCTTGATGCGGGATTTAGCCCTCTTGCTCCAACCGCTACGGATGCAATGCCTCTTAATCGAGGGGTTGTGGTGTCAGTTGGAACGGACACTGTTTGGACAGTTAATTCCCCTCTTGCTCCTTGATATTGATCATTAGACGGTTCTCAATTCGCAGAATACATTTACTACTATGAAGCAATTCCTCAAAATAAGTATCTTGGCCTTAGCAGCATACACAGTGCCTGCGAACGCTGCAGTGACTATCGCGCACCCAGAGAATGGAACCGTAGGTGCGTTTTTGGACTCGACAGGCGCTGCACTTGCAGCCGGTGGGGTGTCTGTTGGCTATTTTTCGTCCGCCGTATCTGACAGCCAAATTCAAGCGTTGAGTGCCGGAACGGCCTTTTCCGACCTGATTGCTTTGGGTTACAGGGATGTGCGTAATGCAGTTGGTGCTACATTGGCGGGTGGTTTTGATTGGGCTTTCCCGACCGTGGCAGGAACAGTGCAGAATATTCCCATTGGAACGCTTCCACAGGGCACTCAACTCTACGTTATTGCATTTAACGCTGGAAGTTATGTCGCAGGCACTGCGGGAACTCCCTCAACAACATCTACATCCTTCGCCGGAGCAACTGAATGGGCAGTCGTCAAAGATGCAGGATACACAGGCCCAGCTGATAGTAATACCAGAAGTCTTCTACTAAGTGCTGCATCTGGTTCTGAGATCCTTGTCGGAACTGATAACGGCGTAAATGTAAATCTCGCCGCTGCCGTTCCTGAGCCCACAAAAGGTATTCTTTCAATCGCTGCGATGGCTTTGATTGGGCTGCGTCGTAGGAGATAAATTTCCTCTAAAATTCATTCAATTTCAGCGGCTCCAGAAATGGAGCCGCTTTTGTTTGCCGAGTTAGGCGTTCCTCCCTTTGAGGTTGGATGAAGGACTTACCTTTAAAAAAGACAAAAAGATGCCAGGCATTTAGTGCTTTCCACGCCGCCCTTTCTTGCTCCCTTCCGCCCCATGAAATCCACGATTTCCCCTCAGCCCCAGTCGCTTTCGCTCGAAGATCAGCTTGTCGGCATTGAGGCCAAAACCGCTCCTTATCCTGCCGCGCGTTCGTGGTCGGGAGGCAGGCGGCGCATCGTGGGCAAGGGGCCGCTGGAGTCCTACTGCTACCATGCCATGTCTCGCACCTGCGGCGGGGAGGTTCACTTCGATGATGTGGAAAAGGAGGCGCTGAGGCGCCTGCTGTGGAAGATGAGCGAGTTCTGCGGGGTGAAGGTCGTGACCTACTGCGTGATGAGCAATCACTTCCATGTGCTCGTCGAGGTGCCTTGGCGTGAGGTTTGGCTGCGGCGCTTCGAGGGGCCGGAGGGCGAGCAGAAGCTCATGGAGCACCTGCGCACGCTCTACAGCAAGACCTTCGTGGGCCTGCTGACGGACGAGCTGGCGGATCTGAGGTCTCGCGGCATGACGGCGCTGGCGGAGGAGAAGGTGGAGGCGATCAAGAAGCGCTTCTGCGATCTCTCGGTGTATGTGAAGGAGGTGAAGGAGCGCTTCAGCCGGTGGTTTAACAAGCGTCGCGGACGCAAGGGGACGCTGTGGATGGACCGCTTCAAGAGCGTGCTGGTGGAGGGCAAGGGAGAGCCGCTGCACACGATGGCGGCTTACATTGATCTCAATCCGGTGCGGGCGGGGCTGGTGAAGGATCCGAAGGACTACCGCTGGTGCGGCTACGCGGAGGCACTGGGCGGCAGCCGGAGGGCGCAGCGGGCGATGAGCAAGGTGACGTCGAAGCCGGTGGACGGCTGGGAGAGCGCTGGAGGAGCGGAGGCGTATCGCAAGCTGCTCTACAGTCACGCGGTGGAGGTGCGCGGCGCGGACGAGAGCGAGGTGGTGAGGCGCGGCGTCGCCGCGGAGGAGTCCAAAGCGGTGCTGGAGGCGAAGGGGAAACTCTCTGCAGCAGAGCTGGTGCGGGCGCGAGTGCGCTATTTCAGCGATGGGCTGGTGATCGGCGGCAAGGAGTTCGTGGAGAGCATCTTCGGGCAGAACCGGGAGAAATTCGGCCCGAAGCGTCAGGATGGTGCACGCAGAATCGCAGGCTGCTCGGGCGAACTTTTCGCGCTACGCAGGCTGCAAAAGCATGCGTTGGGCGGCTCACCTCCCGGCGGCTCGCCTTCGGGACGTTCCTGATCTTTGCCCTGGCCGGAAGCAGGTTCCCAGCTTGACGGGTAGTAGGCGCGAGCCGGAAAATTTTGAACCGGGGGCTGGAAAGAGGCTTGTCTTTTTTGAGGAAACAGAAAATCATGGCGCGCTTATGAACTACAAACTCTTCTTTGTTGTCGCGGCTTTGGCTGCTTTTCCCGTTCTTCATCTTCATGGTGCGGATGCACCGAAGAAGGCACCGGCTAAAAAAACCGAGGCGAAAGCGGACCAGGATAGCTACCCTTTTTACGGCAAGGTCACGGCCGTCACTTCCCGCACCTTGACCATCGTGCGAAGTGCCAATGCCGATGCGGCGGAAACCAAATTCAACCTCAACGCGAGCACGGAATATGTGAACGGAGACAAGCCGTCCTCGATTGATGCCGTGAAAGTCGGGGCCTGGGTGGGCGGCGCTGTCAAGAAAGCGGCCGAGGGCAACGACACGGTCCTGAAACTCAACGTCGGGGTGAAGCAGAAGGCTGCTGAGAAGGGCAAGGCCAAAGAGCCGGCCAAGAAGAAAGAGGAACCCAAGAAGAAGGCTGAAACCAAGAAAAAGGCCGAATAGCTGCCCCATGTCGGTATTTGCCTGCCGGCGGCTCCAAGCCGGCTGGTTTCATTTGAGGCTTTCGAAGTATCTGGCTGCACCTCATGAGCCGGTCCACCTCACGTCGAAAACAGACTCGCCGCGCGGTGCTCGAGACTGGCCTGCATGAGGTGCCTTGGACGTGGCAGGCGCTTGCCATGATAGTGTTTAGTGTCTTCGTGGTGGGAGTGCTTCAGCAATCAGCCATCCGGCGCGGGCCTCCCACAGAGGCGGCAGATCCATATCGGGTTGATCTGAATTTTGCGAGCCTCGAAGAGCTGGACGAGCTGCCGGGCATCGGGCGCTCACTGGCTGGCGCTATCGTCCAAGCGAGGCCGTATTCCTCGGTCGAGGAGGTCGTGAGGGTGAAAGGCATCAGCCCGGCGATGCTGGTCAAGCTACGCTCGCATCTCAAGGCGACGGCCGGGCGTCGCAAGGTGGATCGCCACTGAGCGAGAAGGGCAGTCAATCTCCACGCCACCAGGAGCGCCAGGTTTTGCGGGCTTTTTGCTCACGAGGCAGGACGACGGGGGCTGGGGGGATCGCAGGGATCGGCGGCGTGGAGGCTTGGGATGTTGTGCCAGGTTCCGGGAGGCTTTCGAACTCACCGACGGGAGGCGAAGCAGGAGCTTCAGCGGGTGCCGCTGGTGCGAACGGCGTAGGCTGCGCGGCCGAATCGGCATTTTCGGGGCTTTGTCGGGCTTGGACTCGCGAGAATGCCACGCTGCGGGGGCGGACAATGATCTCTGCCTCGACGACTGGTGCCAGAGGCCGCAGGGGGGGCTGAGGAGGCAGGCCACCGGGGAGGTTGGCGGGATTCTCCTCCAAAGCAGCCAGCGGGTCATCGAAGGAGGCTTCACCAGGGGCGGCCAGGGAGACGGGAATCAACTCAGCAAGCTCCGCCGTGGACGCCGGAGACGGCTCGGGCATGGGGGGGGGCTAGCAGGAGCGGAAGTGAACTCGGCGCCAGGCAAGGGGCTGGCCATGACTGGTTCACCAAGCGTGGTCGAGGCTGGCTCCGCTAGAGGAGCGGGTGGTGCAGTCGGCCCAACGGAGGGCCACAGCCCCGTCGAGGGCTGCTGGGTGGGGATTGTTTCGGCAGTTGTGGCAGGTGGAGCCTGTGCCGATGCCAATTCAGGTTCTTCGTCCAGTCGTGGTGGGGCTGGTGGCTCATCCGCGACGGTGATTTCATCCGGCAGGGCACCGCCTTGGAAGAGGGAAGGAATGAAAAGCGGCTGCTCTGGCGGTTTGGGAGCCAAGGGAGGCGCGGGTTGCGGCGTGTAGCTGGCTGCTCCGGGAGGCTCCGCCAGGAAGGCAAAGTCCGGGGATGGCTTGGATGAGGTCGCGGGTGAGTCAGCAGCGAGTTCATCCCAACTCGGCAAAGGTTCGATGCCCAGAAGCCAGGAAGAATTAGGCTTCCCAGCCGGTGGGGCTGGGTAAAGAACCTGCCCGGCAGGAGACGGGCTCGTGGCAGGCTCGGAGGGGAAGAAGAAACCAGCTCCAGCCGACTCAGCTTCGAGACTGAGGCGCAAAGGCTCCTCTGCGGGCGGAGTGGCTGCGACCTCTGGGCCGGGCGAGGCTAGGGGCGCATCCCACAAAGAGACCGCCGGGACTGGATCTGGCTTCACCGTTTCGACAAGCGTTGAAAGCATCGCCTCGGGTTCCTGCGGCACCGTGGCGATTGTCGCGAAAAACTCCCCGAATGCCGCTGGAGGCTGGACCGGGGGCTCCAGGGCGGCTTTGGCCGTTTCGAGCGGCTCGGGTGCCGGGGGCGTTGTTTCGGGCAGGCTCTCGACATCCAAGGTGATGACCGGAGCCTGCTGCTCACGCTCCATCTGCCGGACCAGCCAGGCATCAATTTCCACCCTTGGCGGTTCCGCGGGCTCCACCGGGCGTTCCGGCATCAATTCGAGCGGACGGGACGATGGAATGATCCGCTTGCGCCCAAGCAAAGCAACCGCCGCGGCGCCGGCGAGGAACATGAAAGGCGCGGGTTTCATGCGCAGGGCCATCAGGCCGCCGGCGGAGACGGCGGCGAGCACGCCAAGCGCCTTGGAGGCGCCGCCGGGCCGGCTGGCGTGGTCTGTTTCGATGAGTTGCTCGTCCTGAGCCATGCGGAAAAATACAC
>JBKCXA010000753.1:0-12674 GCA_046316935.1 Prosthecobacter sp. | reverse complement strand
CTTATGACGTGCCGGAGATCGTGGCTTTGAAGCCGGAGCAGGTGGCAGAGAGCTACGCACGGTGGGTGATCGGGGAAACCCGCCCTTGAAGATGCAGGGCCGTGTGGAATCATCGACAGGTCGTTTTCTCCACTCTCCCATCAACAGCCCTCATGCCGGAACCGAGCCAGTTTAGGCACTACCAGATCGTCAAGGATGCCGATGGCAACCACGTCGAGCTGGTGCGGAATGCCGAGCAGGTGGCGGTGCTGGCCTTTGACACCCAGCGGCTGGAGTATGTGCACTGTCACGTGCTGCTGGAGCCGCTGGCAAACCGCGGTGCCTTCGAGGATACCTGCCGGAAAATCCAGCGCGGCGGCCATCCGGCGCTGGCGAGGCTGATCGAGCATGGGGAGGATGAGGGGAATCCGTTTTACATCACCTCGAACGTCGATGGCGAATCGCTGCGCTCGTATTTGATGCGCATCGCGGACATGCCCTGCTGGCTGGCGGTGATGCTGGCCTGCCGCTCGCTGGAGACCGCGGTGGCGGTGGCCGAGCGCGGTGACTTCCTGACTGACCAGCCGCTGGAAAATTTCCGCGTCGTGCAGACCGGTCCGCAGGCCGTGCAGGTGCTCGCGGCCGATTTTCGCGTGCTCGACAATGGCAGTGCGAAAAAGCGGGCGCTCAAAAGTGGCTTTGAGAAGCAGGCGAAGTTTTTGAAGACCTTCCTCATGGAGCAGGCGGGCGGAAATGTGACCCTGCCGGATCATCCGGTGCCCGCCCCGGAGTTCATGGAGCTGCTCGGTGCCTGCCTTTCGAATGCGGGTCCCGGTGTGACCGTGGCCATGCGGGATCTGAAGAACCAGCTTCTCAAGCTTTCGCCTGAGCATCTGTCAGGCGAGATACCCACGGCGCAAAAGCCGCGGGCGCTGTTGGCACCGCTGCTGGCGAGTTATCAAGATGTGGCGCGTGGCGTGGTGAATCTGGTGCGCATCCAAAGCCAGCGTCTCGACATGGCGAATCCCTACAGCATGCGTGGCACGCTGACGAAGGCAGGTCGCGCGGTTTTGATCGAGCAGGTGCCGCCAGCCCGCGTGTGCGCGGCGCAGGTGTTGTCCGCCGATCAGGCAGCTTTGAAGCTGACGAAGAAGCGCGAGAACACGGCGCTGATCACCTTGGCGCTGGTGAATGAGGCCGAAGGCATCACCTGCCTGGCTGAAGAAGTGGCCGAGGGCATCAGCCTGGCTGATTTGCTCAAGGAACGCCGCTCCATCGAGGTGCAGGAGGCCTATCTCGTGCTCGCCGGGCTGGATACCGCGCTCTCGCAGCTCGATGCGTCGAACCTGCCCATCGCCAAATTGCGCCTGGAGGACATTTTCCTGCTCACCGGCTTCCCGCGAGAAGATGCCCGCTGCGCGAAGCTGCTCGTGTCGAAGCTCAATGAGTGGCCGGCCTTCAACCTGGTGGTGCGTGCGCATCCCTCGCTGGCCTCAATGGCCGGTCGTGGCACCGATCCGGCCGTGCTGCTGCCTCAGGTGGCGGTGAAATCGGACAGCCTCTGGCATGGTGGCTGGCTGGCGGCGCTCACGAAGCTGCTGATCGGCATCGAGTCTCCGGTCGGCGTGCAGGCGGAGCCATCAGGCACGGCCCGTGAACGCGAGACGATTGTGCGTTTGCTCGACGATGAGATCGCCAAGGTCTTCGACACGAAGCCGAGTTCCCGCTCCGATTTCCTCGGCCGCTACGCCCGCGTCGTGCAGCATCATGATCTGGTGAAGCCATCCACGGAGCCGCTCGTCACAGCGGACATGGACCGCATCCAGCCCAAACCGCGCACCAAAGCCGTCTCTGCGCCGAAGAACGGCACGAAGAGTGTCTCCGCCCCGCTCAACCGCGACACCGTGCCGCCCGCCACCGGTGCGCTGACCAGCGGAAGCATCGTGACTTCACCCGAGACGAACTCGATTGGATTTGCCGAGCTGCTTTTCCGCAGCGGTGGGGGCGAGCCCACGCCGCCCGCGGGGTCTCCCGATTGGGCCCAGGCGGCTGCCGATGCTCCGCCGACGCTTCCTGAGCATCTGCTGCCTGCGGATGAGGTGCCGAAGTGGTTGAAGGTTTTCGTGTTCATCGGCGGCTCGATGATCATCGGTGCCGTGTGCGCCCACCTCTCTGGCAAGGCCCTGTGGCTCAAAAAGCAGCCCGAGGCTGCCAAGGCCGTTCCTGTGCCCGCGGCGGTCTCCACGCCGAAAGCATCCACGGTGTCTCCCATCCTTCCCAAAGCCATTCCAGTGCCTGATGACGTGCCGCTCACGCCTCCGGCTGAAACGCCCTCCAAAGGTCCCGGCATGTCCCTTTCACTGCCGAAAGGCGCCAGCGGGCTGCGTGAGCAACTCGGTGGCGAACCTCCGAAGTGATCTTGAAGCCGTGTTAATGCCCGAGCCGTGTCCATGCAATCGAAGGAGCGGAAAGTGGAACAGGTTTGCAACCCGTTCAGGTCAAAGCGTCGTCGAGGAAACTGCGGGAGACATCACTTCATGGTGTTACGCGCGCTTTACGGTCCGCGAATGACTCTTCGCTTCGACGGCACAGGTTGAAAACCTGTGCCACTTTCTATCCAGCCTCCGGTTATTCCTTCGGCTGCTTCTTGAAGAGGCTTTTGAACTTATCCAAAAGACTACGCTTTTCCTCGGCGGGAGCTGGGTTGAGTTCTTCCTGCACGCGAGGCTTGTCCTTGGCATAGAAGTTGGGCCCGACCGGCGGAAGGGGCTCCTCGGGATAACCGGCGAAGTCGAGGATGCTGGACGTGTTGGGGTGATTGTTCATGAAGCGAGTCTGTTCATTGATGTGGGAGGCTCCATCAGGCAGGATCATCGGCTGGACGAAAATCATGAGCTCGCGGCGGTCCTTCTCGCGGGCGGTGTTGCCGAAGATATGCTTGATGAGCGGCAGCCTGACGAGGAATGGCAGGCCGGTCTTGTTGTTGCGCTCCTGCTCGGAAATGAGACCGCCGAGCATGGCGACGGTCCGGTCCGGCACGATGAGACTGTTGCTCATGCCCTGTTCGGTGATGTTGGGCACCTCGTTGTTGTTCACGACGGTGATGTCGCCGGTGGAGTTGTTCTGCTGCTTGAACTCCAGGAGGATCTCCTGGTCGTTGAAGATATGCGGTGTGATGTCGAGCTGGAGGCGGACCGGGATGTACTGGGTGGTGGAGGTGAAACCGAGACCGCCGCCGCCATTGAAAGTCTGGCCCGCGATGGCGATCTGCTGGCCGATGTAGATGCTGGCGGGCTGATGGTTCATCGTGGTGAGGACAGGTTTTTGAAGCACCCGGAACTTTCCTGATGTTTCCACGGCGCGCATGAACACATGGAGGTTCTGGCTGATCTGGCCATAAGCCGTGAGGCCGCCGAGATCTGGCAGGCCACTGGCCACAGCACTGGTGAGATTGTTGAGGTCGGTGTTGTTGAAGATGGTGCCGTTTGTGTTGAGGATGCCGCCCGCACTGCGGCCTCCGCCAAGGTTTTTGAGCGTGCTTACCCAATCGAGACCGAATCGAAAATCATCGCCCAGAGTGAATTCACCAATGACAGCGGCGATGAAGATCTGCCGCGGCCGCACATCAAGCTCGTCGGCTAGGTCCTGAAGGGTTTGTAGCTGCTCCGGCGGGCCGCTGGCGAAGTATTTGGAGCTTCCCGGATCAATAATGACAAGGGTATTTCCGATCAGAACGCTGTTGGCTTTGACGGTCACATCAATTTTGGGACTGGCCGAGCTGCCTCCCAGCCCGCCGCCTCCGAAGCCGCCGCCCATTCCACCACCGAGACCACCCATTCCACCGAACGAGTTGTTTCCAAAGCCGCTGTTTCCAAATCCACTGTTGCCGAAATTGTTGAAGCCGGAGTTGCTGGAGTTGTTGTTCGTGCTGCTGTTCTGCCCGGTGGTGGTGCTGGTGCTGCCTGCGGCGGTTTTGTCGTAACGCATGAGCGCTTTTTCAGCGAGACCGAGGAAGGTGGTGAGGTCGATATAGTTCAGCCTGCGGGAGACAAAGCGGTTCGCGGTGGCCTCGGCGTCGATCTCGGCCACGAGCTTCTCGATCAGTTCGATGTCCACTGGGCGGGCGATGACAAGGAGGCTGCTGGTGCGGGGCAGGGGGAGAAGGACAGGCTTGGCTCCTTCGGCCGTGGCACCACCACCGCTGGCGGACACGACGGGCGCTGCGCCTGCGGCAGGCTGGGCGGCCGTTGGAGGGGCCCCAGGGATGGCCGGAGCTCGTGGGACGGCATTGGCAGCAGGCGTGGCAGGGCGGCTGGCGGAGCTTCCGGTGCTTCCACCACCGTTTTTGAGATCCAGCAGGGATTCGAGCTGCTTTGCCACGTCTTCGGGGTCGGTGCGGATCAGTTTGATGGTCTTCTGCACCGTCTGGCTCGGCGGGAGATCGAGTTGTTTGATGAGGTCGAGATAGGCTCGAATCGTCTGCGAGGCTTCGGTGATGACCAGGGATCGAGCATTCGGCACGGCGACGATTTTGCCATAGGGATGCGGCGGGATGGCGCTTTGCAGGGTGTTTGCGGCATCCTCGGCGGAGAGGTAGTTCAGCGTGGCGACGTGGACGACGACCTGATCGGTCTCTGGCAGCTTGTCCGCATCGAGGACCATGGGGAGCTGCTGCTGGCCGGGGCTGGAGCCGGTTTCAGCAGCGACGAGTTGCCACAAGCTCGTGCCGCTAGGCACGAGGGCGAGGCCGTGCATCAGCAGGCCTTTTTCGATGATGTCCTGATACTCCTCGTCAGTGAATTCGCCGGGCACCATGATGGTGACGGTGGTGGCCTCCAGGCCGCGATCCTTTAACACCCGGCGCTTGGTGATCCGGTAGTATTCTTCGAGCACGACATCGACGGTCTCCGCGTCGAAGGCGATGTAGTTGGGGACCTTTTCGCCAGGTTTTGCAGATGGAGCATTGGGTTTGACGGACGACGGCGTGCTGGTGGGGGGCACGGCTGGGGCTCCAGATGGAGGCTGCTGGTTGGCGGAGACGGGCTTGGGCCCGGTGGCTCCAGGGATGGCTCCGGCTGGCAGGCCGGGACGGTTCACCGCACCGGGGACCGCAGGCGGCACGGCGTTCGGATTCGTGATGCCGGGGCGCTGAAGGCCGGGAGGAAGCACCGGGCGCGGGATATTCGGCGGCGTGGCCGGCCGGGTGACGGTGGCGGGCGGTGTGGGTGTTTGCGCCGACACTTGAGTGGCGTGGAGACCGAGCAGCGCGGCGGCGGCCAGATGGAAGAATGCTTTCATGGCATGACGAAGGTAAAACTACTGCTGCTGACTGCCATCGAGATAGATCGAGGGCGGTGGACGAACGATTGGAGGGCTGATCTCACCGGGCGGGACATTGCTCTGCGTCTGGGCGGGCGTCGTGGTGGTGGGTGTCGTGCCGAGCGTGATGGTGGGAGAGCCTGTGTTGCCCACGCCGACATTGACCGCAGGAAGGCCTGCGTTGGTGGAGGTGTTGCCGATGCCTGTGTTCGTGCCGGTGGCCGTTCCAGCCATGCCAGGAACATTGGGAATGATGCGACGACGTTCCGCCGCAGCGGCCGCAGCATTCGGAGCGCCGACCACTACGGGACTTCCAGTGGTCGTGCCGCGGTTCGCGGTGTTGGGTGGCTGTCCAGGCAGGTTGCGATTGGCTGCCGGATTGGTGTTCACCGCTCCGACTTGGGGAATGGGAATGCGTCCAGCAGCACCGGGGATGCCGGGTGCTCCAGGAATGCCGGGCCGCGCACCGGGGGCGCCATTGGCGGCTGGCGGGACATAGTCGGTGGCATACTTCAGCGTGGCGGTTTCAGTGCCTTTGGCGACTTCGATGGTCGTCTCACGTTTGTTTTCAGCCAGCGAGAAGCTCTTCAGCTCGATGCCGTCTTTTGGATTGCCCATGGAAAGGCGCAGCCGCTCATGCGTCTTCGTGTTCACTAGCGAGAAGATGGGGCTGTCCTTCGGCCCATAGATGGACTTGATCGCGAGGTCTTTGAACTGCGACTCCACCGGCGGTGGCGCGGTGGGCGGTGTGGGGATGGCGAAGGGATTCCGCTCCCAGCCGGCCATGTAGCGTTCCGCGCCGTATTTCTTCGGCGGCTCAAACGCGGCCGCAGAGGCATTTTCGACCGCCGGGAGGCTCGAAACGGCTCCCAGCATCATCGTGATGTGGATGAGAGTGTGGCTGATGGTGTCTTTGTTGCCACGGTGTTTTCAGCAGCAGGCTTGGTCAGCGAAAAAAGGCGGGAGACATGCACGGTGGCGGTCACTTTGCCCGCATCCTCCGGCACCGGCTGGATGGTCAGATGCGAGACGAGCGTGAAGCTCTCCGGCGATTGCAGCTCATGCAGCCATTGCATGAGCGATTTGACCTCCGTCTTCACCAGCACTGTCTCGCCCACTTGGTGGAAGTAGGAAGTCTCCACCGGCTCTTGGAGCTGCTTGTTCTCGATGGTGACACTGCTGTTTTTGGCGGTTTCCACGAGCGACTGGTCCAGCTCGTTGTTCGCCTTGTTCACGCTCGTCATCTGCGGCTGGGCCGTGCGCAGCCAGGCGAGCCGTTCCTCCCACATCGGTGCCTCGGTAAGCAGTTGCTTCGTCTCGTTCGTGCGCATCGCCACGGAGCGGGCCTTCTTCTCCAGCGTGCGCTGCCAGGCCAGCATGCGCATGGTGGTGAAGCCCGTGGCAAAAACGGCCACGAGGATGATCAGCACAAGCACGAGGCGTTGTTCACTGGCCTTCACTGGTCACCTCCTCGATCTGTTTGTAGGTTCCCACCGCGTCGAACTGCACTCGCGTGCCGTCGAGGCTCTTTGGCACCGGGATGTTCCAGTCAAAGCGCGAGAGTGCGGGGCTGTTCGTGAGCTGCTCACGGAAATCCAGCCCCTTTTGCGTGTCGGACGCCTCGCCGCGCACGGTGATCTTGTCGTTGTCGATTTGAAACTCGTTCAGCCGCACGCCGGAGGCCGGCAGCAGGGCGATGATCTGATGGTAAAGCTCCACCGGATACAGGTCCGGGTTCACCGCGCCTTCCATCGCCATCCAGGCCTGCTTGGCCTCCTGCACGGAAAACACCTGTGGTCCCATGTTTTGCAGCGCCTTTTCCTCCGCCAGGATCTTCTGCTCCTGCCGCCAGAGCAGGAAGGCCCACGAGGCAAACACCACCACAAACACCGCCGCCAAGGCGGTGGCCAGTTGCACCAGCCGCTGGCGTCGCAGTTGCTCGCTTCGCACCAGCGCCACCTGCATTGGCACGAGGTTCAGGTAGTCCGCTGGCGGCACGGGGGCCGGACGCGTCTCCGTTTGCACCTCGCTGGAACTGAAGGTGCTCGAAAGAGCACTCACAAAGTCCGGATCACACTCCGTCCATACTTTCACCACGCTCAGACGGTCGAGAAACTCATGCGCATCCAGCGCCAGCAGCGCATCACGCAGCTCCAGCACCGTGTCCGCGTTCAACTCCGGCGAGGCGAGCAAGCTCACATGCAGCAAACGTCCCTCTCGGGTGTAGGCCGTCACGAAGCGGCCACACTCCTTCCAGATGGCGATGCCATCCTGCGGCAGCGGCAGCATGCGGGCGCTGATTTCATACTGCTCCGCGGCCAGCCCCAGGCTCTCATCGTCCGCCAGATCCGCCGTGATGGCCATCGACGCGATCAGGTGACGGTGCGGCTGCTCCAGCACCTTCCAGCAGGTAGACTGCCGCGAGCCATCCACATCGCTCACGCCCGCCGCCTCCCAGCGCAGGATCGACACATCCTCCGGGTCCGGCACTTCCTCGCCCTGCGTCGCCGACCAAAAGGGCGAGCTGTCGATGCAGACCGACTGGATCGCGTGCACGGAGGCTTTGTCATTCACGTCCGCGACCGAGGAATGCTCCCACTTTCCGGCGCGATTGCAGCGCCAGACCTCCCAGGTGCTCTCACCGGGGAAACGCATGGATGTGATGGGGCGGCTCATTCGTGAGTCAAATGCCTGCGGCAGCTTGGGGGTGGCAGGCCGGGGACTTATACCCGCCCTTCAGCCACAAGCCCACTAAAAAGATCAGGTCGAAAGGCGGTCAGAAACCGGGGCAAAACATCAAGCAAACCGCGCTGGCGGCCAGCCCCGGTCTCTGTCAGTTTCGTCACCCTTATGAATCCCCGAATCGCCGCCTTTGTTACCGGTTTCATCGCTGTCGCCTCATTTGCTGCTGAAGCCCCTCCCGCCATCCCGCTTTGGGAAAACGGCGCACCGGGATCCGAGGCCCGCAAAAGCGAGCCGGAGACCGTCGAGGGCTCCAATGTCTGCAACGTCCACCAGCCCACCATCACGCCCTACATCCCTGCCGCGGACAAAGCCACTGGCACCGCCGTCGTCATCTGCCCCGGCGGTGGTCATTCCAAGCTCTGCCTCGGGCATGAAGGCTACGCGCTCGCCGAGTGGTTCCAGGAGCACGGCATCGCCGCCTTCGTGCTGAAATACCGCCTCGCCCGCGAAAAAGGCAGCACCTACACGATCCAGGACCACGCCATGGCCGACGCACGCCGTGCCCTGCGCCTCATCCGCAGCCGCGCTGAGGAGTGGCATGTCAAACCCGACCGCCTCGGCATCCTCGGCTTCTCCGCCGGGGGTGAACTCGCCGCCTTCGCCGCGATGAAAAACGACCCCGGCCAAAAAGACGCTGCCGATCCCATCGAGCGCCAGAGCTGCCGCCCCGATTTCCAGGCGCTCATCTATCCCGGCACCTCCGGCCTCTTCGATCCCGTGCCCGGCATCGCGCCGCTCTTCATCGCCGCCGGCTTCCACGACCGCCCGGACATCTCCGAAGGCATGGCCGCGCTCTACCTCAAATACAAAGCCGCCAAGATCCCCGCCGAACTCCACCTGTATGCCAACGCCGGCCACGGCTTCGGCTACAAACCCGACGCCAAACCCACCGCCGCCTCCCGCTGGCCCCAGCGCCTCGTCGAGTGGCTCACCGATACCGGTTTGCTGAAATAAGCGTGCCGCCCAGCACCTTGGACTGCGGCAGCCTGCTGCCGCTTTCCCGAGGCAGCCCTGCTGCCGCGTGCGTCTCTTCGGTCTGCAAAGCCAAACCGCTACCGCGCAGGCGGAGCCTTGGCGCTTCGAGGCATGCTCTCAGGCATTCCCGCCAGCAGGGCTGGCTTGCCAAAAGCGGCAGCAGGCTGCCGCAGTCCAAGGAGCCTCTGGCTCCAAGCCGTATCGGAATAGGTCGATCACTCCGCGATAAGAATCAGGCTGCGCCAGTAGGCGATCACTCGTTCGCGACCTCCATCCACCGCTTCCACGCGTATCCAGCATCGGTCCGGTGCCCGGTAGAGCCGACGTGCGCCAGTCTGCATCGAGCTCGTGTCACCCATTTTAAGGTCGTCAGCACTGAGCGAGGCCTCCAGCCACTTTCGCACCTCGTCCCTGCCTACCGTGAAGCTGATGTAGCCTCCGTTTTGGCCGCTTGGTTTGTCCTGCTCGGCCACTTCCTGCAAAACGACGCTCCCGGGCAGATCAGCCAGCCTGGCGCGGCGTTGCAGCGTCTGCCAGTTTTTGAGAAGCGTGGGATTCGGGCGGATGGCGGCATCGGCGGAATTCGATTTCACCCGGATGTTTTTCGAGAGGGGGGCCGCATCGGGGGAGTTGTCCTCGCCTTCGATGATTTTGGTTTTGAGCAGGCCTTCGGCACTCTCCACCACCCCCACCTCCCCGCTGCCATCTGCCGGCAAGGCCAGCGCCTCTTCCACGATACGTTTCACCACGGGGCCGCATCGTTTTCCACCACTGGAGTCTTCACCTGGCTCGCCCTCGTGAAACACGGCGAAGGCCAGAGTCGGCGCTTCGAAAGGGGCAAAGCCCATCATCACATGCAGGTTTTGATCCTTGCTCATTCGCCACTGCGCAGTGCCGGTCATCGCGGCGATGGAGATTTTCTCACTGTGGGCCTCCTTGCCTCGCCCGCCATCCACCACACGTCTCATGGCCTCGCGGACTTGGTCGATGTGAGCCTTTGAAAGCCCTTCCTCGGCGAGATCAGCCCGCCAGTGAGGAGCATCATCCTTCTTCAAAAGGGCGGGAGCTGGGACACGGCCACCATTCGCCAGCGTGGCGGCCAGCACCGCGATGTGCAGCGGCGTCGCCAGCACCATCCCCTGGCCGATGGACATGTTTGCCACATCCCCGGATGACCAGGCAACGCGCTCTGTTTTAGTCAGGCGTGCCTTATTGGGGAAGTATCCTTCTCCGACACGATCCAAAGGCAGCTCGAAAGCCTTTCCGAAGCCCATTTTGTCCGTGAGGGACTCGAGCCGCGCATGCCCCGCCGCGTTGCCAAACTGATACCAGTAGCAGTTGCAGTTGGCTTCAACGGCTTGGCCTAGGCCGAGCCTGCCATGCCCGGTGGAACTCCAGCAGCGGAATGCCCTGCCGCCGTAGGTCACCGAACCTGAGCATTCAAAAACAGCGTCCCCTTTTCCTTCCAGGATGCCTGCTAGAGCGGTGAGGCCCGTAAACGACCCTCCGGGCGGATACTCGCCTCGAAAAGCCCTCGCGAGGAGCGGCATGTCCTGATCCTTCGTCAGCTTGTCAAAATCGGCCAGCAGCATTCCTGGGAGAAAAGCATTCAGATCATAGTCCGGCAGTGAAACCATCGCTAAAATCTCCCCGCTGCGAGGATCGAGCACCACCGCCGCGCAGCGACGAAAGCCCGCACCGAGCATGGCGCGGCGGGTGAGAGCTTCGAGACGCATGTCGAGCGTCAGCCTCACATCCTCGCCGCGTGCCAATGTCTCGTTTTGCGTCTTTTCGATGTCGCTGCGACCCGTCGGCGTGGGATCATCATGCCTTGTTTTGCCGGTGTAACCAATCACATGAGACGCCAACGACTTTAGCGGGTAATGCCGCACCTTCTCCCTCGTCGTCTCCGCCAGCACCACGCCATGGCGGTCGAGGATGCGGCCGCGGAGTTTGGGGCCTTCGATGGCATGCAGCATCGCAACGGGCAGCAGCATCAGCATGGCCAAAGCGGACACGCCGACCAGCCAGCGCACCGTGAGAGGATCGCGGGCGCAGCGAGCATCCAAAACGGCCTTCACACGTGCCTCGACCGGCGCACAGCGGGTGATCGTCAAGGCACACAAGGCCAGCCCCGGTGCCACGCGACTGTGACGGCTGAGGTCGAGCAGCGATTGTGCATAGTCGCTCGGCTTCACGCCGTGTCGCAGCACCGTGTCATCGCAGGCACGCTCTTGATCGGCTCGCATCTGACGCAGAGTCAGCCACGCCAGCGGATTGAACCAATGCAGAGCCTTCACCGCCTGGGCCAGCCACAGCGCCAGCGGATCACGCCGCCGCAGATGCGCCAGCTCATGCAGCAGCACACCACGTCGCTTCTCCATGCTCCAGCTTTCAAAACCGGCTGGCAGTAGCAGGCACGGATTCCACACACCCCACACCATCGGCACCGCATCCGCAGAACCCACGCAAAGCCGCGGAGCCTGCTTCAAGCCCAGCTCGCGTGCCACGACCTCCAACTCCTCACACTCGCCCGGCGGCAGATGCTTCTGAAGCCTCGAAAGCCTCACCGCGCTCCAAAGCAATCTCACCAACATCAACACCACCACGCCCAGCCAGATCGTCGGCAAGGCCTCCACCATCTCCTGCCAGGTCCAAAGCGGCTTCGCAGGCTCATGAGATGGCAGTTGAGCCATCGTCGGCATCGTTTGAACCATAGGCTCAGCGACTTGGGAAACCTTCACCGGCTGCGGCACGGTCTCGAAGATCTCTTTTGGCTCCATCACCATCCAGTCCGGCGGTGGCATGTCCTTCGGAATCACCCGCCATGCCGGCAGTGAAAGCATCGCGAAGGGCAAAACGGCCAGCGCCAGCATCGCCGTCATCCAGAGCGCATAGCGTCGCGAGGCCGCCAGCCTGCGCCAGGCCCATCCGACCACCAAAGCCGCGAGCAACACCGCCGAGCCCTTCAGCGCCGTGTGAGAAAGAAGATCGAGTTCCGCATTCATGGCATTCGTCATTCGAGTTTCGTCATTCCGCGTCACCGGCCCTGCTTCTTCGCCTCGTCGATGAGCTGCTGCATGCGCTGCGCCTGCTCATCGGTCAAAGTAGCGTCCTTCCGCGTGAGATGGGCCGCCAGCGCCTCATCCACCGCACCGCCGAAAAAGGTATCCAGCACATGCCGCAAGGCACTTAGGCCAGCGCGGGCCTTCGATTGAGCAGGTGCATAAATGACCTCGCGACCTTCTTTGCGCAGCCGTTTCACATGGCCTTTCTCCTCCAGGATGTGCATCAAGCGGCGCACGGCCATGTCCGTCGGCGGATCAGGAATTTTCGCCTGCACGGTGGCCACCGTGGCGCTCTCTTCGGCATGGAGAACATCGAGGATCTGCCGCTCACGTCGTGATAGCTGGGTTGGATCGCTCATATCGTTATATTTTTAACGAATGATAATCCACCCGGCAAGCTCAAACATGAAATTTTTAACGATTGGAGCCTTGGCCATGCCCCACGTTTGGCGCTTCAGCCCGTGGTCCGCAGACCGGAGGCGATGGCATTAATCGAGATCAGCATGTCCGGCAGCATCGCATCCGCGGAGGCCTGATCACCGGAGGCGAGCACGGCACGCCATTCACGGAGCAGCGCCACCTGCTGCA
>JBKCXA010000752.1:0-2461 GCA_046316935.1 Prosthecobacter sp. | reverse complement strand
GCTTTTCGCAGTCCTTCATGTAGCTCACCGCGGCCTGCGTGCTGGTCTCCGCCACGCCGCTCACCACCGGCACGCGTCCGGCAGCCACCTGCACTGCATGCTTCACAACGGCTCGCTTCTCCTCCGGCAGCAGCGTCTGATTCTCACCCAATGATCCGCACACGATCAGCCCGGCCACGCCCGACTCGATCAAGGCCTCCCAATGCCTCGCGGTGGCCGCTAGATCGAGCGACTGGTCTTGATGCATCTGCGTGACGACGGCCGGAAAAACACCGGCCCAGGTGATGGCGTTCGGATTCATGGGTGAGCTTATCTCACCGAGAATCGGACGCGGCTCTTGAATGGAATGGCATCACCTGCCTGCCAAAACATGCAAAACATCAAATCGCCACCTCAGCGTCCTCGTCACCGGCGTCGGCCAGCGGTTTGAGGATCATCCCGGCGGCGACGGTGTTGTTCGTCTGCTCATCGACGAGCACGAAGCTGCCAGTGGTGCGGTTTTGGGCGTAGGCGTCAAAGAAGACGGGGCTGGCGCAGCGGATGCGGACGCAGCCGATGTCGTTGAGGTGGAACTCTTTGCTCTCGGCGCTCTTTTCGAGGGTGCTGATGTTCACCTTGTAATGCACCTCGGTGCCGATGGCGCGGACGTCGTTCGTCGTGTGGCGGAGGTGGAAGCGACCGCGGGGCTTGAGGGTCTTTTTGTCGGCGAACCAGCAGATCATGGCGTCGAACTCCTGCGCGGTCTGCACGGGCTCGCCGGCCTTCACGATCATGCCGCCACGAGAGGTGTCGATCTCGTCGGCGACGGTGATGCTGTAGCTGAGCTGCGGGATGGCTTCCTGCTGCGGGCCTTCGAAGGTGTGGATGCCGGTGATCTTCGTCTTCATCTCGGACGGATACACGAGCACGTCATCGCCCACGCGGAAGGTGCCGCTGGCCATGCGGCCGGCGAAGCCGCGGTAGTCGTGGAGATTGCCGAGTTTGGCGTCATTGCGGTCGGAGATGGGGCGGATGACCCACTGCACAGGGAAACGGGCTGCGTCGGCGGCGGTTTCGGTGTGCACCTGCACACTTTCGAGGTGCTGGAGCAAGGACGGGCCGGTGTACCAAGGCGTGGCGTCGGATTTATCGACGACGTTGTCGCCATTCAAGGCGCTCATCGGGATCGGCGTGACGTTCGGGAGGTTTTCGAGGCCGCTGGCGAACTTCATGTAAGCGGCCACGATCTTGTCAGAGACGGCCTGGTCGAAGTTCTCGAGGTCCATCTGGTTCACCGCGAGCACGATGTGCCCGATGCGCAGCAAGCTCGCAAGGTAGGTGTGGCGCATGGTCTGCTCGATGACGCCGAGACGGGCGTCGATCAAGATGATGGCCAAATCGGCCGTGGAGGCCCCGGTGACCATGTTGCGCGTGTATTGAATGTGCCCCGGCGTGTCCGCGATGATGAACTTCCGCTTCGGTGTGGCGAAGTAGCGATACGCGACATCAATCGTGATGCCCTGCTCGCGTTCGGCACGCAGGCCGTCGGTCAGCAAAGCGAGATTCACATGCGCGTCGCCGCGGCGCTTGGAGCTTTCTTCGACGGCTAGGAGCTGATCTTCGAAGATCGACTTCGAGTCGTAGAGCAAACGGCCGATGAGCGTGCTTTTGCCATCGTCCACGCTGCCAGCAGTGGTGAAGCGAAGAAGTGAGGATTCGGTTGGGTTAACGAGGAGGTCCATGAATGGGGTTCGGAGCAAAAATCAGAGTTTGGGCATTTCGTCGCCTGCAAGCGGCGGGGCATCGGTGGCGCGGATGGCGCGGAGAGCCTCATCGAAGTCCTGCCGGGTCACATTGCCGACACGGCTTTTGAGTTCGGACAATTCAGCAAAAGCAGCGGCCTTTTCCATGGCGGCAGATGCAATGAAATGATCCACCGACTCACCGCATTCGCGGGCGATGCGGGTGATGGTTTGAAGCCCAGATTCGGGCATTTGCAGGGTCAGCGTGCTCATGAGAGTCCTCCGATAGTTTGGATGAAATCGCCAGGCGTGATGGGTGTGATGCCGAAAGACAGTGCGGGCTGAAAGTCCTTGGTGTTATGAGTGATAATGTAACTCGCCTGGGATGCAATCGCCACCTCCAGGACCATTGCATCCTTCGGGTCAGGCAGTTGGTGCCTCCAAAGGAAGTAAATGACCCTCTGCGTGGAAATGGAAGCCACGAAGCGAATGAGATTTTCCCGCTTAGAAACGGGCACCTGATCCATCAGCGTTCCGGAGCGATGAACCACATCTTCATACTCTTGATATAGGGGCAGCGAGATGGCTGTGGTGAATTTTTTCGACGGCAGGGACGAAACAATCGCGAATGACGCACCATGCGGAGACGCAATGGCGCTGAAAATCACGTTGGTGTCCAGGACGACGGTCATGAGCGGTAAAAATCAAAAATAGCCCTCTTTTTTACGGTCCTCCATGGC
>JBKCXA010000751.1:0-2521 GCA_046316935.1 Prosthecobacter sp. | reverse complement strand
CACCATCGAAGCATTGCTCGGCATGACGATGGATGTTCACGAGCTGCCCCCCGACACCAGCGCGAACAACTTCGATACTACGGGCAGCAGTCTCTTCATGTCGGGCGACCAGTTTGAGCAATACCTCGATCTCGGTCGGACCGCCGTGACGGAAGTTTTCCAGCGGCATGACAAGGCGGGCGTGGCGGTGAAGAAGCGCTTTGAGGGTGAAAAAGACACGCTGGAGAAAGTGGCCAAATCGCTGAAGGAGCGAACGGACAACCATCACCGCTATCTTCAGTGGAAGGGTGAGGTGGAAAGCGCCGCCGCGAAACCGGAGAACCGCCCGGTGGTCGATGCGCTCATGCAGAAACACAAGAATGAGCACCAGCTCATCCTGCACCGCTGGAATATGATCCCCGGCGCACCGTCGCCGACCAAGTTTGGTTTCAAGGACACCTTTCAGGCCATTCACGACGGGCAGGGGGGATGGGAATATGTGCCGAGTCAGACCCGGTATCTCTCCATGCCGGAGAACCGCACCGGCACGTGGCTGACGGTGGGCGACCACATGGTGAAGACCCATTTTTCCTTCGTCACGTATGACTGCCCGCCGGGTGATTACATCGTCCGCCTCCGCCTGGCCGCATCGGAGAAGGTGGATGCGCAACGGCGCTTCATCGAGTTTGGCATCGGGGCTGCGAACCCTTACTATCACGACAGCAGGCACATGGTGAGCGGCACGCTCGCTTCACCGCAGATCATCGAGATTCCCGTGACTTTGCATGGAAAAATCGTTGTGATCTTTGTCCGCGAGCGCGGCACGGCGGACGACGACGACCAATCCGGGCGCAAACTGAGAGCGGGCATTAAAGAAAATGGCGTTGGGCCGGAGTTTGCGATCTGGCTCGACTACGCAGAGCTGGAAAAGCTGCCCACCAAACTCGATGCGCCGGGCGTGAAAGCCATCACGCCTGTGCTGGGCGATGCGAGGAGCAAGTTCGCACCCGAAGAGCTGCGCAAAGCACTGGAGGCATTCAGCGTCGAGGCGTTTCGAGGCAAGCAGCCCTCGCCTGCGTTCATCGACCGGCTCCTCGCGATCTACGATGATCAACGCCAGCACGGCGCGGATCATCGCGCGGCCTTGAAGGAAGCTCTCGCTCTCGTGCTCGCCTCACCGCGTTTCCTCTATCTCAATGAGCCGAAGCCCATCTTCGCCGATTCGCCGCAGAAAGCTCCCGCTGGCAATGTCTCCGCCAGTGATCTCGCGACCCGGCTAAGCTATTTCCTCTGGGGTGCACCGCCGGATCGTGAGCTGCGTGAACTCGCAGCGAGCGGCGCTTTGTTAAATGCGGATGTCTTGAAAAAGCAAACCGACCGCCTGCTCCACGACGCACGCTCGGCGGGTTTCGTCCGTCCATTCCTGCACCAGTGGTTGCACATGGACCGGCTCGACTTCTTCCGCTTCAACGGGAACCGCTATCCCCTCTTCGACAAGGCCTCCAAGGAAACGGCGCGGCTGGAAGTCTTCGAGACCTTCGCCTACTTGCTGCGCGAGAATCGCAGTGTGCGCGACTTGCTGAAGGCGGACTACGTCGTCGTGAATGCGCTGCTCGCCAACTACTACGGCATTGAAGGCGTGAGCGGCGACGAGTTTCGGCCGGTGAAACTTCCCGCTGACTCAGCGCGTGGTGGCCTGCTCGGCATGGCCGCGATTCATGCGATGGGCAGCAACGGCGAGCACACGAGTCCCGTCGAGCGCGGCGCTTGGGTCCTGCGCAAGCTGCTCAATGATCCACCACCGCCCGCACCCGCGAACGTGCCGCAGCTCACGCGGCTCGAAGACAAGCTCCTCACGACTCGCGAACGCGTCCTGATGCACCAAGAGCAGCCGCAGTGCGCGAGCTGTCATCGCCGGATTGATCCAATCGGCTTTGGCATGGAGAACTTCGACGCAGTCGGCAAGTGGCGCACGGAAGACAGCTATGAGCGAGCCGGGCTGGGGACGAAAACGTGGCAGATTGACCCCGCGGGCGCCTTTCACAACGGCCCCGCCTTCGCCAGCTACACACAGCTTCGCGACCTGATCGCACAGCGCACCGATGACTTCGCCCGAGGCCTCAGCACCGCGCTCGTCGAGTATGCGCTCGGCCATCCCGCAGGCTTCAGCGATGAACCGCTCGTCGAGAGCATGGTCACCGAGGCCAAGGCGCAGAACTTCACCCTCCGCACCTTCATCCACACGCTCATCCAGAGCCGCGAGTTTCAAACCAAGTAGCTCTACACCATGCACACTCACCACCTCCTCCGCTCCAGCCTCGCAGTGCTTGCGTTGCTGCTGCCTTTCACTGCCACCCATGCAGCCGATGTCCCGCGCACGCTCGACGAACTCTGGGCCGGTTATGCGCAGCTCGATCGCGAAACACCGCTGGAGGCCGAGGTTTTAAAGGAATGGGAGAAGGACGGCATCGTCTGCCGCATTGTGCGCTATCAGGTCGGTGTTTTCAAAGGAGCGCCGTCTCGTGTCGCGGGACTCTATGCG
>JBKCXA010000750.1:0-2447 GCA_046316935.1 Prosthecobacter sp. | reverse complement strand
CGGCATGACATCGATGGCGATCACTGCTTTGCCCTGGTGCAGACGTATGAGTCGAAACCCATCGAAAAAGCCAAATTCGAGGCGCATCGGAAGTACATCGACATCCAGTTCATCCACAGCGGACGCGAAACCATCCTGTGGGCACCTTTGGACACGATGAAGGAGGAGACGATGGCCTACTCTGACGAAAAAGACGCCGCGCTGTGGAAGCTCACCGCCGACACCACGCCGCTGCACGTCTGCGCCGGTCACTTCGCCATCCTCTGGCCGGAGGATGCTCATGCCCCCTGCATCGAGTGGGACAAGCCGGAGCAGGTCTTCAAGGTGGTCGTCAAGGTGGCGGTGGAGTAGGCGCGGTGTGTTTTTGGGCCATTCCGAGGCTGGTTTGCCCTTGCCACCTTCGCCGGACGCGGACAGCATGCGGACGCATGCAACAAAAGTCCTTTCTCCAACGCAACTGGTACTTCTTCACGCCGCTCGTGATCATCATCATCCCCGCGATCATGGCGGTGAACTCGATGGTGAACTGGGGCTACGGCTTCTCCGAGTCGATGAACGCCCTGATGCACTTCGGCTCCACGGACACCCGGTACTCGATCGGCTTTTCCGAGATGGGCTTCAAGGCGATCAAAAAGGGCATGGATGGCCGCACAGTGTACAGCATCATCAAAAATCCCTTCGAGGGACCTGCGACTGACACCCCATGGAAGTTCTCGCTGCCACAGGGAGACGCGAAGTATTATCACGAGCGCACCGTGGTGATGGAAAAAGACGCGCAAGGGGTGCCGCGGGTGAAAGACATCATCAGCCGCTTCCACACGCCGGAGATGAAATAAGCCCTGCAGCTCCAAAAAACCGTGAAACGCCCATGAAACTCTTCTCCAGGCTTCCTCTGGCCGCGTCAGGCCTCCTGCTCTCCGTTCTGCTCTCGTCCTGCGGAGGTCCTTCCATCAAGGGGCTGCCGAAAAACCTTCCCGTGATCAATCTGCACGGCTCGAAGGAGACGCCGCCGCATACGATGGACAAGAAGGAGTATCCTTTTGACGAGAAGGGTGATTATCAGACGCAGTGGGCCGCTGGTGGGGGAGGCAGCGCCACCACGCCCGAGTCAGACTTCAACTCCTGGCGCAGCTCCCACGGCGGCGAGCCGACGCCGAAAAAGGACTACACGCCTCCGAAGAAGAAAAAATCCTCATCGAGCAGCAAGTCCAAGAGCAAAGGTGGCAGCTACACGATCAAGCAGGGCGACTCGCTCTCCGTCATTGCGGCGAAAAACGGCACCACCGTGGCCAAGCTGAAGGCCGCGAACGGCCTCAGCGGGGACATGATCCGCGCTGGCAAGACGCTCAAAATTCCGAAATGACATGACCGCGAGGTTCCATCGCCTGATTTTCGCTCTTGCGGCGCTGGTGGCGGTGTTTGGAGCCTCGTCTGGGCTTCACGCGCAGTTTCGTTTCAACACCGTCGTCATTGACGCAGGCCATGGCGGCAAGGACCCGGGCACGGTGTGGTATCATCGCGTCGAAAAACACCTCGCGCTCGATGTGGCCAAACGCGTCGAGACCGGCCTGCGGGCCATGGGCTTGAAAACGGTCATGATTCGCCGCACGGACACCTTCGTGGAGCTCAATCAGCGGGCGAGGCTGGCGAACAAGGTGCCGAACTCGATCTTTGTGAGCGTTCACTTCAACGCGGATGGCAAGGACTTCGGCAAAAACGGCGCGGAGATGCATTACTACGGCTCCCGCGGCCTGTACCTGAGCCAGCGGCTGGACGCCACTTTTGACAAATATGTAAAGCTCGGCTGCCGGAAGCTGGTGCAGCGAAAAAGGCTTGTCGTGCTGCGCGAGACGAAGGCGCCCGCGGTGCTCGTGGAATGCGGTTACCTCACTCATCGCACGAATTCGTGGTTGTGCTCCCTCACCAGTCATCGCCAGGCCGTCGCGAATGCCATCGTGGCCGGCATCCTGGCCTCACGGGCACGCTGAGCTTTCACATCTTTTGAAAATCGCGGCATGATGAGGTCCGGCCGGGCATTTGACTAAGCCCCCGCCGTGGTGAAAGGAGAGTCAGACCATGACCGCCCCCGCCGTCAGCGCCAGCAACCCCGTCTTCCCGTTCCACCTTGTGCGAGCGGATCTGGAGCATGTGGAGGCCTCGATCCTCGAACAAGCCCGTGCGTTTGATCCCGGCGTGGAGGGGTATGTCAGCTACGTCTGCAAAACCTCCGGCAAGCGCATCCGCCCGGCTTTGGCCGTGCTCTCCGGTGGTGCCACCGGCGGCACGCACGAGGGGCACACACGTCTCTCCGTCATTTTGGAGCTCGTCCACATCGCCTCGCTCGTGCATGACGACATCATGGACGGCGCGGACATCCGCCGCCAGATGCCCACCGCCGTCGCCAAATGGGGCAGCAGCCTCAGCGTGCTGCTCGGCGACAGCCTCTT
>JBKCXA010000749.1:0-20095 GCA_046316935.1 Prosthecobacter sp. | reverse complement strand
AGTAATGCGTGAGCGCCCGCGGCGGCCCGTGATAGATCAGACGGCCCTGATACATCACCATGACGCTGTCGTAGTCACCGAGGCTTGCGAGGCTGTGCGTCACATTGATCACTACACGCTTCGGATGCCCGCGAGAGAGCTTGTGGAGCAACTTTGTGATTTCCGCCTCGCTTTTCGGATCGAGACCGCTCGTCACCTCATCGCACAGCAGCAGGCACGGATCAGTGACCAGCTCCAGCGCCAGCCCGAGACGGCGCTTTTGACCGCCGGAGAGCACCTTCACGCGCCGGTCGGCGAGATCCGTCAAACCGGTGACCTCCAGGATGTAGTCGAGCGCCGGGATGAATTCTTCCGTGTCCGCGAGCTGCGTGCGCAGCGCCATGGCGCTGGCGATGCTTTCCTCCACGGTGAGCAGATCATAGGCCACGCTGAACTGCGGCACATAGCCGAGATCGCCTGGGTGCAGGTCCTCCTCATCCTTCAGATCCATCCCGTCCCACTTCAGTTCGCCCTCGGACTGCTCCAGGATGCCGGTGATCACTTTGAGCAGCGTTGTCTTCCCGCAACCGGAAGGCCCTACAATGGCCAGCAGATGCTCCGGCGGCACGGTGAAGCTCACGTCGTCCAGCAGACGCAGCGTGTCGTTTTCTTCCGTGTCGCCCGGGCCGGGCACTTCGAGGCGGACGTTGAGAGCTTCGAGCATGGGGGAAGGCTGTAGCGGAATCAGGCGACCGGATCAACCGCCGAACGAACCGCAGAATCAGCACGGGATTTTTCCTCGCGCCGGCCGCGAAGGTGTGGTTTTGAATTTCGATGCCCCAGACCAAGCCGATCACGAACATCTCGACCTACAAATTCGCCCCCATGAGCGGGCTGAAGGAGCTGCGCGAGCGTTTGCTGAGGCTGTGCAAGGAACTCAACCTCAAAGGAACCATCCTGCTGAGCACCGAAGGCGTGAATCTTTTCATCGCCGGACCGGGCGAGGCAGTGGACACGCTCGTCGCGGAGCTTCGTTCGTTGCCAGGACTGGAAGATCTCACTCCGAAGGTGAGCCTCAGTGAGGAGCAGCCCTTCCGCCGCATGCTGGTGCGCATCAAAAAGGAGATCATCGCCTTCGGCGTGGACGGCATCGACCCGTCGAAATACACCTCCCGGCATTTGCCGCCGCAGGAACTCAAAAAGTGGCTTGATGAAGGCCGCGAGGTGCTGCTCTTCGACACGCGAAACGACTACGAGGTGAAGATGGGCACCTTCAAAGGCGCGGTGCCTGCCCAGGTGGATCATTTCCGCGATTTCCCCGCTGCGGTGGCGAAGCTGCCGGAGGAATGGAAAAAGAAGCCCATCGTCACTTTTTGCACCGGCGGCATTCGCTGCGAGAAAGCGGCCCCGTTCATGGAACGCGAAGGCTTTGAGCAGATCTGGCAGCTCGATGGCGGCATCTTGAAGTATTTCGAGGAATGCGGCCCCGCGCACTACGAAGGCGAGTGCTTCGTCTTTGACCAGCGGGTGGGCGTCGATCCCGCCCTGGAGGAAACCCCTTCCGCGCAGTGCTTTGCCTGCCAGACACCGCTCACCGCCGAGGAGCAGGCCGATCCGCGTTATGTGGCGCATGTCTCCTGCCCGTTCTGCTTTCAAACGGATGAAGAGCAGCGTGAAAAACGCCGTGCGGAAACCGAGGCGGCCATCCGCCGTGCCGCGCAGCCGCTGCCGGGCAGCGTGCCGTATGATCATGTGCGCCCGTTTCATATTCCTGCCGCCTGCGATGGCATGACGGTGCTCGACGCCATCTGCCACATCCTGCCGCACACCGACCGCGAGGAATGGCTCCGCGTGTTTGCCGCCGGACGCATCACCACCAAAGAGGGCGAACAAGCCGCTCCCGATCATCGCGTGCGGGCGGGCGAGCATTACCGGCATCTCAAACCGGCCTCGCAGGAGCCCGCCGTGAACGCGGAGGTGAAGGTATTGTTTGAGGACGAGGCCCTGCTCGTGCTGCACAAGCCCGCGCCGCTCCCGATGCATGAGGGCGGCCGCTTTTGCCGGAACACGCTGCAACACTTCCTCAACACCGCGCTGCATCCGCTCATGCCGCGCTCCATTCACCGCCTCGATGCGAACACCACTGGCGTCGTGGTCTTTGCCAAGACGCGACACTTTGCCCGCCTCGTCCAGCCGCAGTTTGAGCGTGGCGAGGTCGAAAAAGTCTATCTCGCCCGCGTCCAAGGACATCCGCAGGCCGATGAGTTTGCCTGCGATGCCCCTGTGAGCGCTGAAGCTGGCAAACTCGGCGGTCGCGAGATTTGCGACGATGGCCAGGAGGCGCACACGCAGTTCCGCGTGCTACGTCGCGATGCCGACGGCACCACTCTTCTCGAAGCCCGGCCTCTCACCGGCCGCACCAATCAAATCCGCCTCCACCTCCGCCACCTCGGCCATCCGATCCAAGGTGATGCCACCTACCCCGCCGAAGGCGGCACCGGCGACACCCAAACCCTGCCCGTGGACGCTCCACCGCTCTGCCTGCATGCCTGGAAGCTTAGGGTCAAACATCCGCTGAACGCTCAAACGATGACGTTCGAGGCTGCCCGGCCTTCTTGGGCGTGAGAAACTTTCACGCGCTGGGGTTCGGCAAACGGTCAGCCGGTCTTTTTGTAACCTCCCCCGCCCCACCGGGGCTGCCTGCGATGGACCTCTTCGTCTCATCGCATGAAAAAAGCCCTGTTTGCCCTTGCCTCATTTTTTTGTCTTCAGCAGCCCTCGCCCAACTCCCACAAAACTGGTCGCCGAACTTTGCGGCGCCGGAGGTGAATGGAGAGCTGCTGGCCGTCGCGGAATCGGCGGATGCGTATTACATCGGCGGCGTGTTCACCCGCGTCGGAGCTGTGAGTGTGAATGCCATCGCACGAATCGACAAAGCCACGGGCACCGCTTCGGCGCTGGGCACGGGGATGATGAACGGTGCTCAATCTGGCAGCGTGGCCGCGCTCGCGGTTGTGGGCACGGATGTGTATGCGGCGGGCAGTTTCACCACGGCAGGTGGCGTGACCGCCTCGCGCATCGCAAAGTGGAACGGCGCATCCTGGTCGGCGCTGGGGAGTGGAGTGAATGCCAGCGTGCGCAATCTGGCGGCACAGGGCACGGACTTGATCGTGGTCGGCTCCTTCGCCGCTGCGGGTGGCGTGATCGGCGCGAGCCGCATCGCACGATGGAATGGCAGCGCGTGGTCGGTGATCGGCAGCACGGGCGCAAACAGCACGGTGGACGGACTGCTCGTTGATGGCACCGACATCTACGTTTCCGGCGACTTCGGCACCATTGGTGGCATCTCCGCCGTGCACGCGGCGAAATGGGATGGCACATCGTGGTCAGCACTTGGCAGTGGTTTGAACGGCAGCGGCACCACCATCTCGAAGCTAGGTGGCGACATTTACTTCGGCGGCTCATTCACGACTGCGGGGGGCGTGGCATCGCCCTGCGTGGCAAAGTGGAGCGGCAGCGCTTGGTCAGCGGCTGGGCTGCCATTGACAGGGCTAAACGGCTTCGTGCTCTGCCTCGCATCGGTTGGCGGCGACTTGTATGCTGGAGGACGATACACCACGGCAGCCAACGGCAGCCCGGCGGGCAACCGCATCTCACGCTGGAATGGCAGCGCGTGGTCCGCCGTGGGTGACGACAGCGTGGATGACTATGTGAACCATCTCATCACCAGCGGCAGCAGCGTGATCGCCGTGGGACGCTTCACGGCTCCGCACAGTCACATCGCTAGGTGGGATGGAGCCGCATGGCAGTCCATGCTAGGTAAGGTCGGCCAGGGGCTGGATGCAGATGGCTATTCCATCGTGGAGCTGAATGGCAAAATCTACGTCAGCGGCGACTTCACGCATGTGGGGACGTTGGCGGCCAGTCACGTGGCCTGCTACGACAAGCCCACGAACACCTGGACCGCGCTGCCGGGCAGTCCTGGTGGCAACCTCATCGCTCACAACGGTGAATTGTATGCCTACTACTGGGTCGATGAACCCGCGCCGCCGTATCACTTCAACATCGCTAAGCTGACTGGCACCACTTGGACGACCATCGGCACTCTGGAAGGAACCTCCATGGGCACCCCCGCGAGCATCGGGGGAACACTCTACGTCATTGGCAATTTTTCATCGGTGAACGGCACTCTGATCAACCACATCGCCAAATGGAATGGCACAAATTGGAGCGACGCTGGCGCGGGCATCACGCTCAATGCTGACTCGATGGTGCAATCCATCTGCCAGGTGGGCAGCCGGCTTTACGCCTCCACGTTCAACAATGAACTGGTGGGCGTGGACTGGGTGCAGAGCAGCCACATCCTGCAATGGAACGGCAGTGCTTGGATCACGCACACCAGCAATATCAATCCCTTGGTTCAAACGATGGTCGCCATGGGCAATGACCTCGTCATCGGCGGCTACTTCACTTCCATCAACGGCGTTCCCTGCGACAACAACGTCGCCCGCTGGAACGGCTCCACCTGGAGCGCCCTCGGCACGGGCGTGAATGGAGCGGTCAATGTGCTCAAATACACGCATGGTCTGCTCTTCGCAGGCACCCAAGGAGGCAGCGAGACGCTCAGTGAGTGGAACGGCAGCACCTGGGAAGAGGTGGGCGGCGGACCGAATGGTGACGTTTGGGACATCACCGCGCTTGGCGATGAGTTGTTCATCACCGGCAGCTTCACCGAGGCCGGATGGAACTACGCTGAGTATGAAGGACCGGTCTATTCAGCCCCCAGCTCCAACCACATCGGCAGCTACCCGCTCACACCCGAGCTCACCATTGAGCAACCCGTTAGCACAAACCTCGTCGATGGCAGTGCGAGCATCGACTTCGGCAGCCTCGCCACCGGAGCCAGCACCGCGCTCACCTTCACTCTTCGCAGCACTGGAACCATCCCCCTGCTCAATCTCAGCGCCACCAATGACGGCACGAACAGCAGCGACTTCACCTTCACCGCCATCCCCTCCGCACTCGAAGACAACACCAGCACCACCTTCACCGTCACCTTCACCCCGAGCGCCGCCGGTGCACGCAGCGCCGCCATCCACATCGCCAGCAACGACGCGAACGAAAGCCCCTTCGACATCACACTCACCGGCACCGCGACCGCTGGCCTAAGCGTCATCGAATCGTGGCGGCAGACCTGGTTTGGCATCACCACAAACACTGGCGACGCTGCCGATGAAGCCGACTCCGATCACGACGGCTTCACCAACACGATGGAGTTCGCGCTCGGCATGAATCCCACGCTCGCCACCACGCCATCCTTCCAAACCCAGGTCACTGGCGGCAACATCGAGTTTACCTACACCCGCAGCAATGCAGCCGTGCTCGCAGGCAAGACCTTCCACGTCCCCTGGACCGAAACGCTCAACAATCTCGACTGGAGCGAGGCCGGCACCACCCAAACCATCCTCACCGACAACGGCACCACCCAAACCGTGAAGGCAACGATTCCAGCAGGCACGAGCGGTCGCCGTTTCGTGCGCTTGGAGGTGTGGTAGCCGTTGAACAACCTTCGACGCTCGAATGACAAGCCTGTGAGACGTTTGCAAGTGGACTTTCCACAGTCTGGCCCGTTCTTCACGCATGCTCAACGCCCTCCTTGATGCCACGCAGGTGCTTGGCACGGTCGAAATCGACGGTGCCACTCACGAAGTCTGTGCTGAAGCCATCGCTAAGCACGACCGGCGCACCAACCAACTCACAGTGAGCCTGCGCGCTTTCCTTCGCAGCGAGCAGCAGGACCACATCGGAGAGAAAAGCATGCCGGAGTGGCTTCCAGCCTCGCAGACGGTCACTGAGCATGTCGAGGCGGAGGAGGCGCATGCGATGGCGAGTGATGTCTTCTCGAGCTGGAGACGAAAAGTGGAAGGCGTGATACCGCGCCGAACCTCCGGCCAGGACTGAAAAGTGTCTTGGCAAGGTCTGCGCCCGCGTTTCCATTCCCGCATGAACCCGCCGCCCGTCCCCAGCCCGGATGCTGACCACCTGCGTGTGCTCGCCATCTGCCATTACATCACCGCCGGCCTGACGCTGCTGATGTCCGGCTTCATCCCGCTGCACTACGCGATCATGAAAATGGTCTTCACCAGCCCGGAGATGATGAAAACGAAGCCCGGCCAGCCTGCGATGCCTTTCGATCCGGCGGAGTTCTTTGCGATCTTCCAGTGGTTTTATGTCATCGCCGCCGTGTTCCTGCTGGCGGCCGTCGTGGTCACGCTGATGTCGGGTCGCTTCATCCAGCGGCGGGCAAACCGCCTCTTCTCGCTCATCGCCGGCGGCTTCATGTGCATATTTTTCCCGTTTGGAACGGCCCTGGGTGTCTTCACCCTGATCGTGCTCACTCGTGACTCGGTGCGGCGACTGTATGCGGAGGCCACTCCCGCGACGCCGCATTGATTTGGCGCATCCAAACCTCGGTTGCAGTGTTTCATGGCGCACCATGAAGTCCTTCCACGTCCTCCTGATTCTCCTTGCCTGCACTCTCGCGGCGTTCGCCCAAACCCCTGGAGCCTCCATTGACTGGCAGAAAGCTCAAAACCTGTTCCGCCGCGAACAAAGCGGTGAGAAACTCAGTCCTGAAGACCAAAAATATCTCGATCACGCGAAGGCGGTGCGGCGCAAGGGTGGCGGGGATCGCCGCGGCAGCACGGGCAGCCAGCGCAAGGCTCCTGCATCACTCATGCCCCTGTGCGACATGACCGCCGAGGACAGCTACGAGGGCGAGGACGGCGGTCTCTACGGCAAGGGTAGCAATGAGCCGCCTCAAATGTTGGAAAAGTCGGCTATGGAAGCGCTTGCTCAGATCAAACCCTTGGACGCTTCGGGCAAACCCGCTGCCGATGGCAAAGTCGTGCTGGTCTCCATCAGCATGTCAAACGCCACCCAGGAGTTCTCCTTCTTCAAACAGCTCGCCGATCAAGACCCGCGCAAATCGGAGCGGCTCACCATTGTCGATTGTGCGCAGGGAGGCCAGACCATGGCGGCCTGGGCCCAGCCCGAGGGCCGCCCCTGGCCGGAGGCGATGCAGCGGCTTCAGCGAGCTGGAGTGACGACAGATCAGGTGCAGGTGGCTTGGGTGAAACTGGCCAATGCGGGTCCCTCGGGCACGAAGACCGATCACCTCAAGATTCTTGAAGCTGACACCATCAAAGTGCTTCATCTGCTCAAACAGCGCTTTCCCAATCTGCGCATCGCCTACCTCGGCAGTCGCATCTATGCCGGGTATGCCACCACCGGCCTCAATCCAGAGCCCTACGCCTATGAGGGAGCCTTTGCCGTGCGCCACTTGATCCAGCAGCAGATCGCGGGCGCGGCGGAACTGGCCGCGGACAAATCTCCGCTGCTGCTGTGGGGACCTTACCTTTGGTCCAACGGTGAAAAGGGCCGCAAGCTGGATGGCCTGACGTATTCCAAAGAAGACTTCGGCGCTGATGGCACGCATCCCAGCCAAAGCGGCCGCGAAAAGGTCGCCAGACAGCTCCTTGAATTCTTCGCCACCAACACAATGGCGAAGAGCTGGTTTGCCAGGCCGTAAGGCATTCGTGATTGTCATTTCGCGATTTCCTGCGGACACTGGTCCTCAACCATGAAGATCGACGCACTCGCCCGCCTGGAACGTCACGCGAAACGTCTCGCGGAAATCGCCGCCGTGCTAGGGCGCTATGGGCTGGCGGATCTTTTCGGCGGCTTCAAGTATGCGTGGCTGCAGGACCGCTTGAAGAGCTCGGATGGCAAATCGCTCACGGAAGGTGTGACGCAGGCGGCGCGGGTGCGAATGGCGCTGACGGAGCTGGGCACCACCTTCATCAAGCTGGGGCAGATGCTCAGCACGCGGGCGGACCTCGTGGGCCCTGAAATGACGGAGGAGCTTTCTGAGCTGCAATCCAACGTGCCGCCCGATGCCGCTGAGGTGGCGAGGGCGACGATTGAAAGCGAACTCGGCGCTTCCATCTCGGAGTTGTTTGCCCGCTTTGAGGATGAGCCGCTCGCAGCGGCTTCCGTGGCGCAGGTGCATGCGGCGCTGCTGCCCACGGGGCAAAGCGTGGTGGTCAAAGTGCGGCGTGCAGGCGTGGCAGAGCAGGCAGCCACGGATCTGGAGATCGTGCAGGCGCTGGCGGAACTGCTGGAGAAGCACTCCCCTGCCCTGCGTGCCTACCAGCCGTTGGCGCTCGTGCGGCAGTTCCGTCGGACGCTGCTGCGGGAACTCGATTTCAGCTACGAGCGGCAGAACCTCGAAGAATTCGGCCGCAACTTCGCGGATGATCCCACCGTGTGCATCCCGGAGGCGTTTCCGCATCTTTGCTCGCATCAGGTGGTGACGATGGAGCGGCTGGAAGGCGTGCTCGGCAGCGATGTGGAGGCCTTGCAGCAAAGCGGCGAGGACTTGGGCGAGTTCGCCCGACGTGGAGCGAACATGTATCTCGAAATGGTCTTCCGCGATGGCTTCTACCATGCCGATCCGCATCCGGGAAACCTCATCCTGCTGCCAGGCAATGTCGTCGGTGTGATTGATTGCGGCATGGTGGGGCGCATTGAAGAAGATCTGCGCGATGAGGTGGAGGCGTTGCTGCTCGGCATCGTGGAGCAGGATTCGCATCTCGTCTCCGAGCAGGTGCTGCGACTCGGCGCGGTGCCGCGAGATTGTGCACGGGAAAAGCTCCGCGCCGATCTGCAGGACTTCATGGCGGACTATACCGGCATGCCGTTGAATGAAATTCGCGTCGGCTCGGCACTGAGCAACCTCGTGGAGATCATCCGCAGCCATCACATCGTGCTGCCACCGGCTCTGGCGCTGCTTTTGAAGACGATCATCGTGCTCGAAGGCACATCGCGGCGTCTCAGCCCGGAAATCAGCCTCACCGAGCTGATGCAGCCGTATTCCTCGCGGCTGATGCTGCGGCGCTTTTCGCCCCGTCGCATGGCGAAACGAGCCCGCCGTGCCTGGCGTTCGTGGGATCGCCTGCTCAATGCGCTGCCGAAGGATCTCGCCGATCTGCTCGCCCGTTTTCGCGATGGCACGCTCACCGTTCATCTCGATCACCGGCACCTCGATCCCATCGTGAACCGCCTCGTGCTCGGCATCCTCACCGCCGCCGTCTTCCTCGGCTCCACCGAGTTGTGGAGCCGCGATGCGAAACCGCTCCTTTTTGGCGTCTCCGTCTTCGGTGCCCTCGGCTACGCCATCTCCCTCTTCCTCGGCTGGCGGCTCATGCGGGCGATTCGGAAGTCGGGGAACATCCAGTCGAAGGATTGAGGAGCGAATTTCTGGCTGGAAAAGCGATGAGAACAAATCACCTTTCGACCATGGCAACAGCAACACTCTCCACCCGCGTCACAAAGCTCGAAAAGACAGTCGCATCCATCATCAAGAGTGCGCAGCCCAAGCAGGGTGCTGCTGGAGGTTGGCGAAAGTCAGTGGGCATGTTTGATGGTGATGAGGTGATGAAACAGATCATTGAACGCGGTGCCGCGATCCGCCGCGCCGAAGGCCGGAAGGCAAAACGCGGATGATCTTGCTCGACACAGATCATATCTCCGCCCTTCAGGCTGATGGAGGCGCGGCACGCGATCACCTGCTGCGGAAAATGGATTCTTCAGAGGATCAGGACTTCGCGGTCACTGTCATCAGTCTGGAAGAGCAAATGCGCGGGTGGCTGGCCGAGATCCACGGTGAACTTGATTTCACGCGGCAGGTCGGCGGTTACGAGCGTCTCGCCGGACTGACGAGCTTTTATTCGCATTGGACCGTGGTCGGCTACACCACAAAAGCCGCTTCGCAGACCATTCAGCTCAAGAAAGCCAAAGTCCGTATCGGCACGATGGATTTGAAGATCGCGTCCATTGCCAAATCCCTCAATGTGCTGCTCCTGACCGCCAATGAGAAGGACTTCGGTCAGGTGCCTGGGCTGCGGCGGGAAAACTGGCTGCGGTGAAAACGTCCGTATCGAGTTGGGGTGGAGCGCGTGAGTTGCTCCGACTTGAAACTTTAAACTTGGAACCTGAAACCTTTTCGCCGAAAACCTCCGCCGCACCCCAACCCCATCTTCACTCATGTATTTCCTCGGCATCGACAGCGGTACGCAAAGCTCCAAGGCCATCGTTCTGGACCTCGACACGGGCAAAATCCTCGCCTCCGGCCATTCGACCTATGATTTGATCGAAGGCCTCCCGCCCGGCCATTTGGAGCAAGACCCGCAGACGTGGACCGATGCGGTGGATGCCTGCGTGCAGCAGTGCCTGGAGCAGCTCGGCGCGGACAAAAAGAAGATCGCGGGCATCGGCGTGAGTGGTCAGCAGCATGGTCTGGTGGCTCTCGGAGCTGATGACAAGCCCGTGCGCCCCGCGAAGCTGTGGTGCGATACCTCCACGCAGCCGCAGTGCGCGGAGATCGCGCATCATTTCGGCGGCCAGCCGGGTGTGATCGCGATGGCGGGCAATGCGATGCTGCCGGGCTACACGATTCCGAAGCTCCTGTGGATGAAGCAGAACGAGCCGGAGAACTTTGCGAAGACGAAGACCATCCTGCTGCCGCATGATTATCTCAACTTCTGGCTCAGCGGCGTGAAGCGCATGGAATACGGCGATGCCTCCGGCATGGGCATCCTGAATGTGAACACTCGCCAGTGGTGCTACGAGATCTGCGATTACATCGACCCTAGCGTGCGGAGCATGCTGCCGCCGCTCGGCTCGTCGAAGGCCGTGCATGGCACGTTGAGCCGTGAGCTGGCGGTGAAATGGGGGCTGAACTTCGATGTGATCATCAGCGCCGGCGGTGGTGACAACATGATGGGCGCCATCGGCACCGGAAACATCAAGCCGGGGGTCGTGACCGCCAGCTTTGGCACCAGCGGCACACTGTATGGCGTGGCGGGCGGCCCGGTGGTCGATGGACAAGGTGAAGTGGCCGCGTTTTGCGATAGCACGGACCAGTGGCTGCCACTCGTCTGCACGATGAATGTCACCGTGGTGACCGAGCAGGTGCGCGAGATGTTCCGCTGGGATTTGAAGCAGCTCGAAATGGCCGTAAAATCCGCTCCGGTCGGCGCGGACGGCCTGATGTTCCTGCCTTACCTGAATGGCGAGCGCACGCCGAACCTCCCAAACGGCACCGGCTTGATCCACGGCTTGCGCCCCACGAACATGACACCGGCGAACATGGCCCGCGCTGCGGTGGAAGGTGCCACGCTGGGTCTGGCGTATGGTTTGAAGCGTTTCCGTGACCTCGGCATGGACCCCACGGAGATCCGCCTCACCGGCGGCGGCAGCAAAAGCGCCACCTGGCGTCAAATCGCCGCGGATTGCTTCAACGCGGAGGTCGTCACGCTGAACACCAGCGAAGGTGCCGCCCTCGGCGGAGCCATCCAGGCCGCCTACGCCCACGCCAACCAAGGCGGCACCGAAAAAGTGAGCTACGAGCAGCTTTGCGCCAAACTGGTCACCCTCGACGAAAGCACCCGCTGCAAACCGAACGCTGAAAATGCCGCGAAGTATGCCGCGCAGCTCGAAAAGCAGATGGAGCTCACCGGCAGGCTGAATCAGACGGGGTGGCTGTGAGCCTCCAGAACGCTTTTTGTCATTCGAGTTTGCCCTCGCCATGCCCCGCAAAATCCGAGAACTCATTCGCGACCTGGAACAGGCCGGTTTTTACCTCGTCAAAGGCCAGGGCAAGGGTGATCACCGCAAGTTTCGACATCCGAAAGCAGCCCGGTTCGTGATCCTTGATGGACGAGATGGGCAAGATGCGCATCATTATCAGGAGAAGCATGTCAAACAACGCATCAGGGAGACCAATGCATGAGAACACAAATCCAACAAGTCGCCGAACGCTATCTAAAGCTCGTCCGCTGGAGTGACGAGGATGGAGTCTTCGTGGGCAGCATCCCGGATCTGTGCGGGGATTGTTGTCACGGTGACACAGAGGCCGAGGTCTATGAGAAGCTCGTTCTGATCGCCGAGGACTTGGTCGCGGATTACTTGGAAGAAGGTAGCACGCTGAAGCTCCCACCCGTCTCCGTGCGGCCTATGCGTGAACTCGTGGCTGCCTGAATCCCAAAGATGCACCCGCCGTGCATGTTTTGGCGTTCACTGTGCCAAAAGAGGCAAAGCGGGCGTTGGACGCCAAGGGGCGGTGCGACGATTCGTTTGAGGTCACATGGCACAGGCACGTCCCATCCTCTTTTTGCTCGTGGCAGCAGCGGTGATCACCGCCGCATCGTTTTTCATCAAGCAGCCGGAGCCTGCTCCGCGCAAACCGACGGCCAAAAAGACCGAGAATGCCGCCACCGGAGACTCGCCGGTGATCCCGATGGTCACCACGGAGATGAAGGAGGGGAAGGTCCTCTTTGAAAGGGTATGCTCGGCCTGCCACGGCATGGATGGCGGCGGGAAGGCGGAACTGAAGTCACCCGCAATCGCGGCGCTGCCGGAGTACTATGCGAAGAACCAGATCGCCAGCTTTCGCGAGGGCCGCCGCGGGCACCACCCGGAGGACACGCAGTCGTTTTTGATGGGCAGCATCGCCAAGCAGCTCACACCCGCGCAGGCCGAGGCGGTGGTGGCACACCTCACGACGATGCCGCGCACGATTCCTGCGAACATCGAGAAGGATGTGCAAAACGCCGACCTCGCCAACGGCCAGATGCTCTTCCAAGAGCGGTGCATGGAATGCCACCGCTACAACGCGAGCGGCGAGATCGCCTTTGCCAGTCCGCCGCTGATCGGCCAGCAGGCATGGTACATGATGGCGCAGATCGCGAAGTTCAAAAACGGCCAGCGCGGCACGGTGAAGGGCGATGTGAACGGCGCGAAGATGGTGCTGTCGTCGAACTTCATCGAGGACGAGCAGATGCTGCGGGACATCGTGGCTTACATCGTCTCGCTCAATCCACGGCCGGAGCCAGCGGCGGTGAAGGATGAGAGCCCGTTCGAGTCGGCCTCGCGATGAACCGCGGGCGTTGACACAGGGCGGCACGCATGCCAAACACGGCGCTTCCACACGCGCCGCTTGAAGTACCTCACGATCATCCGCCACGCCAAATCCAGCTGGGATCAGCCGGGTGTGCCGGATCATGACCGGGTCTTGAATGAACGAGGACGACGGGCAGCGCCCGCCGTGGCGGCCTTTCTTCACCGCACCTATTTCGGCGGTGGTGGCGGTGAGAAGCTGCTGCCCTCGCCTGACAGGCTGGTGAGCAGCACCGCGCAGCGCGCCCTGAGCACGGCGCAGATCATGCGCGAGACCTTCGCCATGCCTGCGGATAGCCTGCTGCTGGATTCCAAGCTCTATCTCGCCCAGCCATCAGTGATTCTCGATGCCGTCCGCGGCTTTGACGAGAAGTGGAACCATGTCTGTGTCTTCGGCCACAACCCGGGCCTGCATGAGTTTGCGGATAAAATCCTCGCCCGCGCCAGCGTGCCGAAAATGCCCACCTGCACCGCCGTGCTGCTGGCCCTGCCTCACGAGTTTTGGGGCCTGGCGGATTGGCAGGAGGCACAGCTCATCGGCTACATCACGCCCAAGTCGCTCGAACGCCGTTTCCCTGAGCTCTACGGCAACATCTCGCAGGGCGACGGCGACGATTGATGCATCAGCTACTCCGAGTGGATGCCGCAGGCCTGCAGCACCATGCGGAAGATGTTTCCCCAACGAGTCCGGTAAGGCCGAGCAGGTCGCAGGATGGGCCAGCCGCGTTCTTTGGCCACCGGCTCCAGTTTGAGCGTGGCATGCACGCACACCGGGTTCCCGGTGAATTCGAGCAAAGGCAGGTCGGCATGGCTGTCGGAGTAGCTCCAGCACTTCGACCGCTCCGCGTCAGTGAGTTCGAGCACGCCAGGCACATCGGCGCACATGGCGGTGATCTTGGCGTCACGCTTGTTGTTGCCGCGCGGCAGCTTCGGCAGCAGCGGCACCTTTGACCCGATGACCATTTTCGTGGCGATGCAGTGATCAAACTCCAGCTCGCGACCGATCTCGTAGGCGTAAAAATCCGGGCTGGCGGTATTCAACACCAAAACGCGGCCCTGATGCCGGTGGCGAAGCATTTCCGCTCGCAGATCAGGGTAGATCCAGCGCTCCACGCTCGTCGCGGCAAACTCGCGGGCGAGCTTTTGGAGCTCCTCCGCCGGCATGCCCCAGAGGTAGGCATTGAAGGCCCGCTTGGCTGTGTCCGTGCTGACCAGCTTGCAGGCCCGGGCGAGGGCGAAGGGCAGGAAGAAGACATGCAAAAACACCCGCCACGGCTGCCGACGGAGCACAAAATTGCAAAACAATGCCTGCGTGTCGAAGGGCAGCAGGGTGTGGTCGAGGTCAAAAAAGGCAAACTGGCGGGCGGGCATGGGCGAAAGATAAAAGCTAAATGATCAAAGCTAAAAGCTGAAATCTCCCTTGTTCACTTCCCCGCCTCGCTGCATCTCAGTCTTTTATCTTTTTCCTTTTCCCCATGTCCTCCCGCACCCTTCCAGTCCTGCCCGACGCCCACGGCCATTTCGGCAAATACGGTGGCATGTTCGTGCCTGAAACGCTCATGGCCGCGCTGACCGAGCTTTCCGATCATTACGAGAAGGCCAAGGCCGATCCCGCCTTCCACAAAGAGCTCGACGGTCTCCTCCACGAGTATGTGGGCCGCCCCACGCCGCTCTACTTTGCCGAACGCTGGACCGAAAAGCTCGGCGGGGCAAAGATTTACCTGAAGCGCGAGGATTTGCTCCACACTGGCGCGCACAAAATCAACAACGCCCTCGGCCAGATTCTGCTGGCGAAGCGTCTCGGCAAGAACCGCATCATCGCCGAGACCGGTGCCGGACAGCATGGCGTGGCCACGGCCACGGTTTGCGCCCGCTTTGGCTTCGATTGCACCATTTACATGGGGAAGGTCGATATGGAGCGCCAGGCCCTCAATGTGGCCCGGATGCGCTTCCTCGGCGCGAAGGTCGTGGCCGTCACCGCTGGCCAGGCCACGCTCAAAGAGGCCGTGAATGAAGCCATGCGTGATTGGGTGACGAATGTGCGCAATACGCACTACATCCTCGGCTCCGCCCTCGGCTCCCATCCCTTCCCGATGATGGTGCGTGACTTCCATCGCGTCATCGGCGTGGAGGCCCGCCGACAGATTTTGGAGCGCGAAGAGCGCTTGCCCGATCTCCTCGTGGCCTGTGTGGGCGGCGGCAGCAATTCCATCGGCCTCTTCCATCCTTTCCTGAATGACAAAGACGTGCGCATGACCGGCGTGGAAGCCGGTGGCGATGGCATCATCCCCGAACGCCATGCGGCCCGCTTCCAAGGTGGCCGTCTCGGCGTGCTCCAGGGCACGAAAACATGGCTCCTCGCCAATCCCGATGGTCAAATCGAGCTGACCCACAGCGTCAGCGCCGGACTTGATTACGCCGCCATCGGACCCGAGCACGCCTGGCTGCATGATGAAGGCCGCGTGACCTACAACTACGCTACCGACACCGAGGCACTCGCCGCCTTCCAGGAACTCAGCCAGATCGAAGGCATCATCCCCGCCCTCGAAAGCTCCCACGCCATCGCCGAAGTCAAAAAAGTGGCCCCCACGATGCGGAAGGATCAAATCATCCTCGTGAACCTCAGTGGTCGCGGAGATAAAGACGTCGCCCAGGCCGCGCGGATGATCTTTGGGGAAGAATTGAAGTTTTGAGCGCCATGAAAACCGCGTTCGCCATGCTCTGCCTTTGCGTGCTAGCATGCCAGAACGCATTTTCCGAACCCAAACACATCCACGTCTTCGTCGCCCTTGCTGACAACGAGCATCAAGGCATCGCCAAGGTGCCGGCGAAGATCGGCAATGGCGACGATGCGGAACACAATCTTTACTGGGGCAACTCGGAAGGCTTCAAGTCGGTGTTTGGCCGCAGCAAGGCGTGGAAGCTCGAAACGACCGAAACCAATCCATCGGTGGAGGTTTTGGAACGGCGGAGCTATCGCCACACCTCCAAGGACTGTGTGCTCGTGGCCGAAGCATGGCGCGGAAGGAACATCCAAAAGTGCCTGGAAGCCTTTTTCGCCAACCTGAGCGACCGCAAAAGCGATCTGACCGCCTTTATCGGCCACAACGGCCTCATGGATGCCCCTGTGGCGGTCTCGCCCATTGAGGCCACAACCTCGACCGATGCCATCATCCTCTGCTGCATGAGCGCCAGTTGGTTCAGACCACACTTGGAGGCACTCAAAACACGCCCAGTGCTCACCACCGAGCAGCTCATGTATCCGGGTTCATTTTTGCTGCGTGACGCTATTGAAGTGTGGCTGCGTGGCGGCCCGCGTTCCGAGATACGAATGGCCGCTGCCAAAGCGTATGCGAGCAACCAGAAGATCTCCGTAAAAGTCGCCGCTGGAGTGTTCACCAAGCTGGAGTGAGGCAAGCAGAAGATCGATCGGACAGAGCCGTCTGATCCGGCCGATCTCCCCCAAAACAAAACCGCCTCCGGCTTTTGAGGCTCGGAGGCGGTGTGAGGATGATTATCAGGCAGATCAGGCGGCGTCTTCCTCGGCAGCGGCGAACTGCGGGGCCTCGGTCTCGTGGACGTCGAAGCTGCGGTTCTTGAGGAAGCCGGTGCCGGCGGGGATGAGGTGACCCATGATGACGTTTTCCTTGAAGCCGCGGAGAAGGTCGTTCTTCGCGAGGGTCGCAGCTTCCGTAAGCACACGGGTGGTGTCCTGGAAGGAAGCGGCGGAGATGAAGGATTCGGTCTCGATGGAGGCCTTGGTGATGCCGAGAAGGACCGGCTCAGCCTCAGCGGGCTTGCCACCTTCGTCGGAGACGCGGGCGTTTTCCTTCTCGAACTCGGTGCGGTCGATCTGATCGCCCCAAAGGAAGCTGGTGTCGCCCGGATCGGTGATCTTCACCTTGCGGAGCATCTGGCGGATGATGATCTCGACGTGCTTGTCGTTGATTTCCACGCCCTGGGCACGGTACACTTCCTGCACTTCGTTGACGAGGTGCTCGCGAAGGGCCTGCGGGCCAAGGATTTCAAGGAGGTCATGCGGAACGACAGGACCGTCGGTGAGCTGGTCTGCCTTGCTGACATGGTCGCCGTTGGAGACGAGGATGTGCTTGGACCGCGGGATGAGATGCTCCTCCTGCTGACCGGTGGTGGGGTCGGTGATGATGACGCGACGCTTGCCGCGGACGAGGCCGCCGATTTCGATGGTGCCATCGATACGGGCGATTTCGCAGGCGTCCTTGGGCTTGCGGGCTTCGAAGAGCTCGGCCACACGCGGCAGACCACCGGTGATGTCCTTGGTCTTCGCGGCCTTACGAGGCGTCTTGGCGATGGTCGTGCCGCCTTCGACCTTCTCGTTGTTCTTCACGTTGACGTGAGCGCCGGCCGGAATGGTGTAGCTGGCGAGGATCTCGTGCGTCTTCGGATCAGTGATGACGATCTGCGGATGCAGGTCTTCCTTGTGCTCGATGACGACCATCTCCTCGTTGCCGGTGGATTCGTTCTTCTCCTTGGTGAAGGTGATGCCGCTGATGAGGTCGCGGAACTCCACTTTACCAGCCTTGTCGGTGATGATCGGAATGCTGTAAGGATCCCAGATGACGATCTGCTCGCCTTTTTTGACCTGGGCACCATCGGGCTTCGCGATAACGGCACCGATGACGACCTTGTGGCTTTCGAGCTCGCGGCCGTCTTCATCGTGAATGGAGAGGGCTCCATTCTTGGTGAGGGCGATCCAGTTGCCCTCGACGGTCTGCACGGTGCGGATGTCGGTGAGGCGGAGCGTTCCGGCGTTCTTGGTGATGATGAAGGGCTGCTTGAAGGCGCTCATGGCGGCACCACCGGTGTGGAAGGTGCGCATGGTGAGCTGCGTTCCGGGCTCGCCGATGGACTGCGCGGCGACGATGCCGACGGCCTCGCCGATGCGGGCCATCTTTTGCGTGCCGAGGTGGAGGCCGTAGCACTTGGCGCAGCAGCCACGCTTGCTTTCGCAGGAAAGCACGGAGCGGATTTTCAGCTTCTCGACGCCGATTTTCATCAGGTGATTGGCCTCTTTTTCCAGCACGAGCTGGTTTGCCTTGATGACGATGCTCTTGTCCACGGGGTCGTGGATGGTTTCGCAGCTCGTGCGGCCGTAGATGCGGGTCTTCAGGTCCACGATCTCTTCGTCACCCTGGTAGATGCTGGAGAGCGTGATGCCATTGGCGGTGCCGCAATCCTGCTCGGTGATGATGACGTCCTGGGACACATCGACGAGCTTGCGGGTCATGTAACCGGAGTCGGCGGTCTTCAACGCGGTGTCGGCAAGGCCTTTACGGGCGCCGTGCGTGGAGATGAAGTATTCCAACACGCTCAGACCTTCGCGGAAGTTCGAGATGATGGGGCGCTCGATGATCTCACCGGAGGGTTTGGCCATGAGGCCGCGCATGCCGGCGAGCTGCTTGATTTGCGTGCGGTTACCACGGGCACCGGAGGTGACCATGACGTAGAGCGGGCTGTGGTGCTTCTTGCCGTCGTTGTATTCCAGCGTGCGGAAGAGCTCGTTCGTGACCTGCTCACTGACCTGGGTCCAGACGTCGATGATCTTCTGATAACGCTCACCCTGGGTGATGATGCCGCGGCGATGCTGCTTATCGACTTCCTCGATCTCTTTGTAGGCCTTCTCGACACTGACTTTCTTGGCTTCGGGGATGACCATGTCGGTGATACCGATAGAGCAGCCGGACTTCGAGGCTTCGCGGAAACCAAGGGCTTTCAGACGGTCGAGCGCGAGCACGGTCTCGTGCTGGCCGGAAGTCTGGTAGCAGCGCCAGATGATGTCGGAGATCTGCTTCTTGCCGACGTTGGTGTTCACGAAGCCGAGGCCCTCAGGCCAGATTTCGTTGAAACGCACACGGCCGGCGGTGGTCTCGATGACGGCCTTGGAAGGATCGCCATACGGACGCTTGGGCTGGTTGTAGTCCGGGTTGCGGTAAAGGATCTTGTCGTTCACCGAAAGGCCGCCCTCGGTGATGGCGAACTCGACTTCGGCCGGATCGTTGAAGATAGGCAGGCGCTCAGGATGATCGCTCTTCTTTTTGTCGTGGTTCGGCAACTCGCGGAGGTAAGTGAGGAAGAAGCAGCCGAGAGGAATATCCTGGCTGGGGTTCATGATGGGCTTGCCAGATGCAGGCGAGAACAGGTTGTTCGGCGCGAGCATGAGGAGGCGGGCTTCCATCTGAGCTTCCACAGAGAGCGGGACGTGCACGGCCATCTGGTCACCGTCGAAGTCGGCATTGTAAGCCGTGCAGACGAGCGGATGCACGCGGATGGCCTCACCTTCGATCAATTTGGGCTCAAAGGCCTGAATCGAGAGACGGTGGAGGGTCGGAGCGCGGTTCAGGAAGACCGGGTGACCGCGGGTCACTTCGTCGAGGATGTCCCAAACTTCCGGCGTGCGGCGCTCGATCATCTTTTTGGCCGAGCGAACGGTGTGGACGAGGCCCATTTCCTTCAAGCGGCGGATGATGAAGGGCTCGAACAGGACGAGCGCCATCTTCTTCGGCAGACCGCATTGGTGCAGGCCGAGTTCAGGACCGATCACGATGACGGAACGGCCGGAATAGTCCACGCGCTTGCCGAGAAGGTTCTGACGGAAGCGGCCGGACTTGCCCTTGAGCATGTCTGAGAGCGATTTGAGCGGACGATTGCCTGCGCCGGTGACCGGACGGCCATGGCGGCCGTTGTCGAAGAGGGCATCGACAGCCTCCTGGAGCATGCGCTTCTCGTTGCGGATGATGACATCCGGTGTGCGGAGCTGGAGCAGGTTCTTGAGGCGGTTGTTGCGGTTGATGACGCGACGGTAGAGGTCGTTGAGGTCGGAGGTGGCGAAACGGCCGCCTTCGAGGGGAACGAGGGGACGCAGATCTGGCGGGATGACCGGGAGGACTTCCATGATCATCGCTTCCGGACGGCTGTGGCTCTCGGCGAAGCCCTGGCAGAGCTTGAGACGCTTGGCGAGCTTCTTGCGGGTCTGCTTGGAGCGGGTCTTGCCCATGGCTTCCTGGAGATCCTTGATCGCATCGGCCAGATTGATCTGGGAGAAGATGTCGCGAATGGC
>JBKCXA010000748.1:0-5645 GCA_046316935.1 Prosthecobacter sp. | reverse complement strand
GGTCGATAGATGCCGCGATGCGAAGAACGCCGCCCATCAAGGCGCCGCCTCCCCCGCCGAACATGCCAAAACCAATTATCCGGCACATAGGGAAGGGCCGGGTGCGGGGGTGGAGTTCTGGGGAAAGGGTGGCGAAAGTGGAGCAAGGCTCCGAAAAGCGCAAGCGGCCTGCCGAAAGGCTTACGCGAAGCCTTTTTGGCGTTTGGCATGCACGGCGGCGGAGTATTCGGCGCTGTTGAAATCGACGTATTCCTCGGAGAGGTCGCTGGTGTAAACGGTGTAGCCGCTGGTGCCGAGGTTGAGGTCGATCGTGACGGTGAACTTGGGCTCCTTCACAACCTTCTCCATCTCGGTGACAGGCGTCTTGGTGGCGAGACCGCCTTTGCAGGCCATGAGGCCTCCGAAATAGATGTCGATGAGCTCCTCACGAATCCGGGCACCAGAATAACCTACGGCGTGGATGATGCGGCCCCAGTTCGGGTCACAGCCGTGGAAGCTGCATTTCACGAGCAGGCTCTTCGCGACGGTTTCGGCCACCTTGCGGGCATCGCCGAGGGTGCGGGCATTGCGCACGCGGATCTCGACGAACTTCGTCACGCGTTCGCCATCGCACACGATCATCTTGGCGAGCTCGAGCATGACTTTGTGCAAAGCGCAGCGGAAAAGCTCGGCCTCGGGTGTGTTGCGCTTGATGGTGGGCACGTTGCTCTGGCCGTTGCTCATCACGATGACGGTGTCGTTCGTGGACGTGTCGCCGTCGATGGTGATGCAGTTGAAGCTCTTCTCGACCGCGTAGCGCATGCTGCGCATCATCTCGTCCTTGGCCACTTTGGCGTCGGTGGTGATGAAGCAGAGCATGGTGGCCATGTTCGGGCAGATCATGCCGGCGCCTTTGCAGATGCCGCCGATGCGGAAACTGCCGTTTTTGCCCACGGGCACTTCGACGGCGAAAGTCTTCGGCCGCGTATCGCTTGTCATGATGGCACGCATGGCGTCGTCGCTGCCCTTGTCGTTCAGTTTGGCGACAGCGTCGGGCACTTTGGGAAGGATGCGTTCGATCGGCAGCGGCATGCCGATGATGCCGGTGGAGCACACGAGCACCTGGCGCATCTTCACGCCGATCTCCTCGGCCACGGCCTTGGTCATCGCCTTGGCGTCATGGATGCCCTGAATGCCGGTGCAGGCGTTCGCGTTGCCGCTGTTGGCAATGATGGCACGTGTGTCGCTCTCCTTGATGTGCTGCTGGCACACACGCACGCAACCAGCGCGAACTTTGTTCGTCGTGAAAACGGCGTCGGTGACGGTCGGCGTGTCGGAAACGATGAGCGCGAGGTCGAGACGCGTCGCTTCGGGATTTTTGATGCCGCAGGTCACGGCGGAGGCGCGGAAGCCCTTGGCGGCGGTGACCCCGCCTTCGACGATTTTAAACGGCACGCGGCATTCGCGCTCTTCGGTGACTTTGGAGGCCATAAGGATCAGATGTTGAGAAGTCCGGCGGTCGGTTCAAACCCGCAAATGAGGTTCAGGTTTTGCACCGCCTGTCCGGAGGCGCCTTTGCCGATGTTGTCCTCGGTGCTCATCAGGATGAGCTGGCCGGCGCGAGTGTCGTAGGCCCAGCCAATGTCGACGAAGTTGGTGCCGGTGACGTTCTTGGTGTCGGGAGACTGGTTCACACCCAGCAAACGCACGAAGGGCTGCGAATCATAGGCCGCATGCAAAGCCGCGCCGATCTGCTCAATGGTCGCGCCGGGCTTGAGCTGCGCAAAGGTGGTCGTGCAGATGCCGGAGTGCGTGGGCATGAGATGCGGGACAAAGGAAAGCTTCACTTCACGACCTGCGGCGAGAGCAAGTTCCTGGCCGATTTCGCTCAGGTGACGATGCATGGGCACGGAGTAGCTGCGTACGCTGTTTTGAACCTCGCAGAAGAGCAGCGGAATGCTTTCCTTGCGTCCAGCACCACTCGCACCGCTCATGCTGGCGACGGCGAGAGGCGATTCGGCAAGCAAACCGGCCTTCAGCAATGGAATCAGCGGCAGCAGGATGCTCGTGGGATAACAGCCCGGGCAGGCGATGAGCCGTGCGGTCTTGATTTGATCCGCACGCACTTCAGGAAGCGCATAAACAGACTCGTCGAGCAACTCGGGCGCAGGGTGCGCATGGCCGTAGAACTCCTCATACAACGCGGCGCTGCGCAGACGGAAATCCGCGCTGAGGTCGATCACCTTCAAGCCGAGTTCGAGCAAAGGTTTCGCATACTCCGAGGCCACTCCATGCGGCACGGCGAGGAAGGCAATTTCCGCACCAGCGGCCTTCAACGCATTCGCATCAGGCGCAGTGAAGGTGAGCGAATCCGCCACGCCGACCCCGCGGAAGCGCGGGAACTCCTTTGACAGCGCCTTGCCCGCGAGCGAGCGCGAGGTGACGGCGACGAGCTCCACATTCGGATGACGCAGCAGCAGGCGTAGCAGTTCTGCTCCAGAATAACCACTGGCTCCAACGACGGCGACTTTGACGGGTGCGGACATATTTGCGGGGGGCGGAGTATGGGATGACACCTAGCTGGCGCAACCCTGAAAACAGGCTTTGGAACAGGAAAGACGGTCAATCTGCCTTGCCGGTTCGAAATCACCGCTGGCGTTTTCCATCTGAGTTTGAGACACTGAGGGCATGAATTCCCTTCCCGCCGTTCCGTGCCGTCGTGACATCCTGCGTTCGCTGGGTTCCTGGGCCGCCCTGGCCGCGCTTCCTTCGCTGCGGGCCGCTTCCAGTCCGGACTCGCTGGCGATGCAGTTTTACAAGAGCCTGACCGAGGAGCAGCGGGCGAAGATCGTGCTGCCGCGGAATCATGAGAAACGCGGTTTTGTGAGCAACTGGTGGTACATCTGTCCGGAGCAACGGCTGCACACGTTTTACTCGAAGGACCAGCAGGACCTCGTGCGGCAGATCTTCGAGTCGCTGCATCATCCGGAGCATCGGGAGAAGATGAACTGGCAGGTGCAGAAGGACCTGATGGGGCAGATCAAGAACACACCCTCGGTGGGCTTTTTCGGCACGCCGGAGGATGAGGACTTCGAGTTCATCTACACGGGGCATCACGTCACCCGGCGCACCTTTGTGCATCCCGGCCATGCGGCAGGATTCGGCGGACGCCCGATCTTCTACGGAAACTTTGCCAAGGCCTTCCGCGAGGAGAAGGACCACTCGGGCAATCCCTTCTGGTATCAAGGCCTGGTCTTCAATGAGTTCGTGGGTGCCTTGGATGGCAAACAGCGTGAGAAGCTGCTCGTGGCCCGTGAGCCGCGTTCCGAAAAGCCGTCCGAGGTGATCGCGAAACGCAAAAATGACCTGCCCGGCCTGTCAGGGGCCGATTTAACCAAGGATCAGCAAGCCAGGCTGATCGAGACGATGCGCCGCATGCTGGCATGCTTCCGCCCGGCCGATGTGGAGGCCACGATGAGGACCATTGAGAGCAAAAAACTGGTCGAGCGCTTGTTCGTCTCCTGCTACGGCGGCGAGTTCGACATCGGCGGGGACCAGGTGTGGGACACCTGGCAGATCGAGGGGCCGGACATGGTGTGGTATTTCCGCGGCTTCCCGCACATCCACGGCTACTTCCACCTGGCAGCGGCCTAGGCTCGCAGCACGACCGCGGCGATCTCATCCCAGAGCGCTTCGACCTCCTTCGGCCCGTGCGAGGGCTTGCCGGCTTTGGAGAACCAGTAATCGGCGTTCCATTGATCGCCCTCGATGACGTGCAGCAAGGCATGGATCCACGAACCCATCTTCGTGTGGATGTCCTGCGCGATGTTGTGCGCACTGTCCCAATCGCCGTTTTTGATCTGCCAGAGCGCCTGAGCCTCCGGCGAGAGCTTGGACGGGTCTTTGAGAGCGATGAGTTCGGCGGGAGTCATGATGGAAATGACGAATGAAGAATGGCGAATGACGAAACCATTCGGCATTCGCCATTCTGGTTTCGTCATTCCGGCGCAGCCGGTCAGTCTTCCGGCATCGGGCGGCCTTTGGTCTCGGGGAGGAAGGCGAGAGCGACTAGGCCGAGGAGGAAGATGGCGCTCATGTAGGTGCAGGCGGTGCGGAAGGCTTCCAGCTTCGCTTCGGGCGTGGTGGCACCGGCTTTCAGAGCGGCCTGGAGGCTGCCCAGGGTGAAGGGACCGCTGGCGGCCACGAAACGGCCAACGTTGTAGCAGAAGCTCGTGCCGGTGCTGCGCAGGCTGGTGGGGAAGAGCTCCGGAAGGTAGATGGCGAATCCGGCAAAGAGAGCGAGCTGGCAGGCACCCATCACAGCGCTCATCCAGATGTCGCCACGGCCATTGAAGAACTGGAAGAAGCCGACGGTGGCGATCATGGCGGCGACGTAGGCCATGGCGAAGGCAGGCTTGCGACCGCGCCCCTGGGCGATCTTCGTCATGAGCAGCATGCCAAAAAAGGCGCCGAGGTTCTGCACGATGGAGTTCACACCGATCCAGTAGGTCTTTTCACCGGCGATCTTCTCCGGAGCCACGCCTTCGGCCTTCAGCGAGCGTTCCATCACATCACCCACAAGCTCAGGACTGAAGAAACCGATGCCCCAAAGGCCGATCACCCCTGCCACGCAGAGCACCATGCCGAGCAGCGCGGACTTTCTCCAACGCACATCGCCGAGCAGCGAGGAATATGAGCCAAACTTCACACCAGCCGCCTTGCCAGCAGCGCGAGCCTTGACCCACTTCTCGGGTTCTTTGAGGCGGATCTGGATGAAGACGCAGAGGAAGGCGGGAAGAGCGCCGACGAGAAACATGTATTTCCATGCGGTGCCGGGCTCGATGGCCTTCGAAGCCTCCAAACTGCCCATGTACATGCTGGTAAGGCCCGCGGCGATGTTTCCGACCGCAGAGAGTGCCTGCAAGGTGCCGAGCGCACCGGCACGAGCGGTGTCAGGAAGCGTGTCGGCCACCAGCGCGACCGCGAGGCCGAACACACCACCGACGCCGAGGCCGGTGAGGAAGCGGTAGATGGCAAAGTCGATCCAGCCTTTGGAGAAGGCGGAAAGGCCGGTGCACACCGAGTAAATGAGCACGGTGAGCGTGAGCGTCTTCGCACGGCCGATGCGGTCGCCCACGGAGCCGAAAATAAGGCCGCCGGTGGCCCAGCCCGCGACGAAGATGGAGGTGGCATAGCCGCCGTATTTGATCGGGTCCATGTCCGGCGGCAGGAGGGCCTTCATGGCCGAGTTGCGAGCCAGGAGGAAGAGCTGCTGGTCGAGGCAGTCAAACAACCACGCGAGCGAGGCCACGATGAAGACGAACCAGTGGTATTTGGTGAGGTGTTTATACCAGGGGGCGGAGGCGTCGGGAGTGGCGGAGGTGCTCATGCGGGGAAAGTGGGCGCGATGTTGAATGACGGGGCCGGGGATGACAACGGCGAATTCGCCGGAAAACAGCCGCTCCAGGCACGGGTGATCTTTCAGCTTAACGCGTGGCGTTTTTCAGACGCTCAAACTCCGCCTCGATGAGCTTCATCCCCTCGCCCCGGCCTTCCTGGCTCATGGGGTCGCCGCGCAGCCAGCGGTAGATGGCGTCATTCGGGCAGTTCGTCTCCGCCAGCTCGCGGTGGGCGCGGATGTCTTTGGGCTGCAAGTTATGCTTCAC
>JBKCXA010000747.1:0-2649 GCA_046316935.1 Prosthecobacter sp. | reverse complement strand
GTCCGAAGGACTGAGCCTTCCTCATTCGGTGTTCCTTGTTCGATATTCGATATTTTATGCCAAGCACCTCGGTCAGGTCTCGCGGCTAAAAAAAGCCCGGGCATTGCTGCGCCGGGCTTCGTGGGAAAATCGAGCGTGGGGCTCAATGTTTGCAGGTCTTGCAGTCGGTGGTCTTCTTGCTGTCGCAGCAGGCGGAGGTGCCGGACTTGCAGCACTCCTTCTTGGGAGCGAGCGGGCAGGTGCCGCAGCTGGTGAGACCGATGACGAGGGCGAGGGTGGCGAGTACTTTCATGATGGTGGTGTTGCTGTTGGATGAGATGAAGCGACGCGGCGCGTCCGATTCGCTATCAGATACGAGTTTGCCAAGCAGCCTTTATTCCTGGCAAGCACGAAATCTCAGCCATGCGCATGTTTTGCCTTCTCCGCGGCGATGTGGCGGGCACGTTTCGCGACCTCCATGCGATGGGCGATTTCCCACACGCCCCACGTGGCCACATAACTCACGGCCGCGCAGATGGCGCCGAGCACCAAGCCACCGATGAGCATCACCGGCGCATGCTCCCGCAAGACCATCCAGGCCTCCACCGCCGAGTCCGGCAGATGATCCGGGAAGGGCGTGGTGGGCACCGTGGTGTAAAGACCGAGGAACCATTTGCCGATGGCATACTCGATGGGGACGAGAATGGGGACGGTGACGGGATTGCTCACCCAGCAGATAGCGAGGGCGATGGGGATGTTTACGCGAAACAGGGCGCACAAGATCGTGGCCGTGGGCATCTGGATGGGCAGCAACTGCAGCGTGATGAACCAGCCAATGGCCATGCCGCCGGAAAAGGTATGCTGCGTGGGCTTCCACACCTGCTTGTCGAGAAAATGACGGGCAAACCAGCGCATGAGCGGCCGCTGCCGCAGTTTGCGCGGGTGTTTGAGGAAGCGGTAGGTCTGGAAGACCGACCGCCGGAACCAGGAGCGGAGGCGGATCAGCATGTCATTTTCATCCAAAGTAAGCCCAGGCCAGCAAACCGCCGCCGAGGGCGATGCGATACCAGGCGAAGCCGTTGAAGGTGTGTGACTGTACGAAGCGAATGAGCCACTTTACGACGACGAAGGCCGAAATCGCCGAAACGAGCGTGCCCAGCGCCACCATGGCCCAGTCCTCGCCGGCCGCCTCGCCATCCTTGAACGCGGAAAGGATCTTGAAACCACCCGCCGCCATCAGCGTGGGAATGCCGAGCAGGAAGGAAAACTCCGTCGCAGCAGGTCTCGCGACACCGAATGCCATCGCCATGAGGATGCTGGCCCCGGAGCGGGAGGTGCCAGGAAACACCGCGGCGAGCAACTGCGCCATCGCCACGGCCACAACGACCGTCCAAGTGATGCTGGTGATGCCTTCGCGGCCTTTTTGCATTGCCTCGAGCACGAGAATGACAATGCCACCGATCAGCGTGGCCCAGGCGACTGGGGGGATCGTTTCAGGCAGCTCGATGTCGAGCTTCTTGATCACCAAGCCACCTGCCGCCGTGATGAAAAAGGCCACGGCAAGCTTCGCGAGGTAGTCTTTGGTCGCGGGATCACTTAACGAGGTGGCGAGCTGCTTCACCCGCTGCGTGAAAACGGCCAGCACGGCCAGCACGGCCCCACTTTGGATCACCACATTGAAGAGATCGCTCTTCGCTGGCAGCCAGCCAAGGTTCTGCGGAATGAGCAGATGCCCGGTGGAGGAGATGGGCAGGAATTCGGTGACACCTTCAATGATGCCGAGGAGGATGATCGCGAGCCAGTCAGGCATGGGCGGGTGGGTAAAAGAAGGGGGCGAGGCAGAAAAGTGGCGACTTTCCGCCTTGCCAGCCATCTTGCAAGCGGTGGGAGGCCTTGTTTCGCGGCGGTTTTGTCACGGGTAGTCCGCGATGGAGCCAAGAAGAGGTGGCGAATTCGGGGCCGACAGGGTATAGCATGCCCATCATGACTCTCACGGTGACGATTCCTGACTTCATCGCGGCCAGCCTGCGTCTGCTAGATGCGGGCCGTGAACGCCGCGTGCTCGAAGCCGTGGCCTTGGAAGGTTACCGCAGTGGCGATCTCTCTCGTGGAGAAGTGGGCGACATGCTCGGCCTCGACTACTGGGAGACCGAGGCATTCCTGAAGCGTCGTGGAGCGGACTATGGGCTCAATGAAGATGACCTCGCCGAGGATCGCCGAAAGCTCGATCAGTTGCTAGCCGCGTCATGAGCGTGGTGGTCACAGACACCTCGCCGATCAACTACCTTGTTCAAATCGGCCAGATGGAGCTGTTGGCGAAGCTTTTTGGCAGGGTGATCGTGCCTCAGGCTGTTTTGGAGGAATTACAGCGACCGCAAGCTCCAGCGAAAGTGAGCCAGTGGGCCGCCGATCTGCCTTCTTGGATTGTTGTCCGCCGTTTTGACGGACCCATGCCAGATTACAGCCTCGATGAAGGTGAAACTGAGGCCATCGCACTGGCATTGCAGCTTCAGCTCCAAGCCGTGCTCATGGATGAGCGTAAAGGCCGACGTGTCGCTACGGAACAAGGACTCACCGCCATCGGCACCCTCACGCTGCTGGAACTCGGCGACGCCCGCGGGCTGCTGGAATACGAACCCGTGCTCGAAAAGCTACGTGCCACCAATTTTC
>JBKCXA010000746.1:0-3107 GCA_046316935.1 Prosthecobacter sp. | reverse complement strand
TTCGGGAAGAGCTTTTTGACCTTTTCGAGCTGCGCTGTGTCGGGATCGCAGAGCATCACCACCTCCACGCCGGGCACTTTGGCCATGCGTCCGGCATTACCCGTGCCCTGGCCACCGAGACCGATGCTGGCGAGGCGGATTTTTTCGTTCGCCCCGAGCACTCGGCTGGCAGACAGCGCGGTGAAAGCGAGGGCGGATTGCGTGATGAAGGCGCGACGGGAGGTCAGGTTGGGGTTCATGGCGGGAAAACGGCTCGTTTTGCCAAAAATCGCTCTGGAATGCAACGCAAGCTTCGCGGGGCGGTGGAATTCTTCGAGAGCTTACGCGCCAAAAACATGGAGAAGCATGCGTTTTGGCCCTCGAATGCCAGTCTGGCGTGGAACGCCTCTTCTTTTTCAACGCGAATGAAAAGAATGGCGACCCGAATGACCGCGAATAACTCATTGCGATGCATTCGCGCTCATTCGGATCGTCATTCGGCTTGAATTCGCGTTAGAAAACATCCTCATCCGCAAAAGAGGCGGCGTTTCACCGCGCAATATCCTGTGAGCCAAGCGCAAGCAGGGGGGAGAAGGGCTGGGGATTCTTGGCATGGTAAAACCAGGAATGAACGCGCCCAATCTGGTTTCCCTCGGCTCCATCAATCAGGATGGGAGCAAGAAGACCCTGCACCCGTCTGATGTGAATGGAAAATTCACGCAGGGGCGCCGGTGGTTCGCCTTGGTGCTGCTGATCGTCTATGTGGCGCTGCCGTGGATTCCGGTGAACGGCTTCCCGGCGGTGTTTCTCGATGTGCTGAACCGCCGCTTCCATTTCATGGGCCTCACGCTGGCAGTGCAGGACCTCTGGGTGGGCTTCTTCCTGGTCACGGGGCTTGGTTTTTCGCTGTTTTACATCACGGCGCTCTTTGGCCGCGTGTGGTGCGGGTGGACCTGCCCTTACACCGTCTTCCTGGAGCATGTTTACCGCCGCATCGAGCGTCTGATCGATGGTGATGCCGCCGCACGCCGCAAACTCGACGCCTCGCCTTGGAACGCTCAGAAGATCACCAAGCGTGTCTTGAAGCATGGTGCCTACATTTTCAGCTCGCTGGTCATCGCCCACATCTTCCTGAGCTACTTTGTGTCGATCAAAGGACTGTATGAGATGATGCATCATTCGCCCACGGCGCACACGGTGGCGTTTGGTGTGGTGATGTTTCTCACCGCGGGACTTTACGGGGCCTTCAGTTGGTTCCGCGAGCAGTTCTGCGTGATCATGTGCCCGTATGGCCGCATGCAATCAGCACTCAGCGATGACCACACGGTGATCATCGGCTACGACAAGAAACGTGGCGAACCTCGCGGCAAGGCGGGTACCACCGGGGCGGGTGATTGCGTGAACTGCACCCGCTGCGTGCAGGTGTGCCCCACGGGCATCGACATCCGCAACGGCCTCCAGCTCGAGTGCATCGGCTGCTCCGCCTGCGTGGATGCCTGTGACACCATCATGCTCAAGCTGGGCCGCAAGCCCGGCCTCGTGCGCTACGACTCGCTCGTGGCCTTCAATGGCGGCAAGACGAAGTTCCTCCGCCCTCGCATTATCTTCTACACCTTCCTGCTTTTCGCCGGTGTGGCGGCCTTTTCGTATGCCGCGAGCCGCATCGAGCCGATGCGTGCGAACGTGCTGCGCATGCAGGGCTCCCCTTACTACGTGGCGAACGGCATGCTGCGGAACCAGTTCCTTATGCGCATGATCAACAAGCGCAGTGAGCCGCGCACCTTCACCTTCCGCATCGAGGGCGAGGTGCCGCAAGGACTCGTCGCCGCCGGAGCGGACACGCCGATCACCATTCCCGCGCAGGGCGAGGAGCTGAAACCACTCATGATCACACTGCCGGAAGCGAATTTTAAAGAGCCTTTCAAGATCAGCGTCACGCTCACCGACACCAAAGACGGCAAAACCTACTCGACGAAGCCTTTCGAGTTCGCCGGACCAGACCCACGCGCCAAATCCAATGACTACCTCGATCCCAAGCAATACCTCAAGCAATGACGCCGCACCCGCGCCCGGCTTCCTCGGCCGCCGTCCATGGCTCTTTGTCGTCGCCGCCTTTGTCATGCTCATCAGCGCCTGGAGCGTGCTGTTTTACATCGCGATGAACAACCAGCCTCAATCGGTGCCGCTGAAGCACCTTGAGAATATCCATCCATGATGCAGATCGATACGAGCGCTGCGGCCTTCCTGGCCGGGATCGTCACCAGTGTCCACTGCGTGGGCATGTGCGGTCCTCTTTCCTGCTCCTGGGCCATCTCGCCCAAGAGCGGAGGCTTCATGCGCAGCACGGCGCTGTATCATGGAGGCCGTCTGATGTCCTACGGACTCGTCGGCGCTCTCGCGGGAATGATCGGCACCATGCCGCTTTCCTTCTTCCAGCATGGCGCGGGCATCGTGCTGCCCTGGCTGCTTGTTTTGGCCTTTGCGATCGTCGGCATGGGACTGGATGTGTGGCTGCCGAAACCGGCCTTTTTGAGCTCCGGACTGCGCCGTGTGCAAAGCGCGGCCTTCAAACTGAAAAGCTCGTTGCGTGCTGCATTGCTCGGTTTTGCCACGCCGCTGCTTCCTTGTGGTCCGCTCTATATGATGTTTGCCCTCGCGATGGCGAATGGCAGCGCCTCACGCGGTGCGGAGTTCGCGATGGCGTTTGGTCTTGGCACGCTGCCACTGCTGTGGCTGGCGCAAACGCAGCTTCATTGGCTTGGCGGACGCCTTCAACCTGCCACGATGCGCAAGCTCCAACGCGGCCTCGCCCTCGTCACCGCCATCATCCTCGCGTGGAGGTTGCGTGACACGCTCGACTTCAACAGCACGGATGTGCCGAGCTGCTGCCACGCTTCGATGTGACAGCTTTGGCAGGCGATGGAAGCCTCTGTCGCATTTCCAGCACGCAGGTCCCCAATACAGGTGAGGCTTGTTTGCTTGCCCATGAGGTGAACGGCACGATTCTTGCATGGAGGAAAGCCCTCCAATCACCCCATGACACGACACGACACCCTCCTCGCCTGGATCGAAGAAATCCGCGCTCTTTGCCAACCCGACTCCGTCCGCATGTGCGATGGCTCCCAGGC
>JBKCXA010000745.1:0-2226 GCA_046316935.1 Prosthecobacter sp. | reverse complement strand
GGGGGCGGCGGGGTTGGTGGCGACTTGCAGGATGCCGCCTTCGTCGGCGGTGATGCGGCCGATGACGGTGCTGCCGTTTTTCAGCGTGAGGATGCTGCTCTCGTATTGGTCGGAGATGACCTTGCTGGGATCGACGATGTTTTCGACGAGGTCGCGCAGCGTGTAGCGATTGCCAGCGGCGGTGAGATCGGGCCCGACTCCGCCGCCTTCGTTGCCGAGTCGATGGCAAGCCTGGCAGGCGGCGGCGATGAAGAGCTCGCGCCCGCGGTCGAAGTTGCGGCCGCTTTGCACCTTCGAGGCCAAAGCGGTGACTTCATCGACGGTGTAGGCCTTGCCGGGGCCTTTCGGTGGTTTGATCGCCTCGGGCTTGATGGCGATGAATGTCGGCGTGGCGAGCACAGCGAGCTTTTTGCGCTCCTCGGCGTTCGGCACGGAGGCGAGGGCGTCGTTGCGGATGGTGTCGATGAAGCCGCGGAACTGGTTCCCACCGAGCCACGGGCCCGTTTTGGCGAACCACGCGAAGAACTCGCGGCGCAGCTCCGGCGTCCAGCCGTTCTTGGCAAAGCGCAGGCCATACGCATACGCGATCTGTTGTTGGTTGGGCCGTGCGTCGCCGGTGCGGAGGAAATTGGGGCCGTAGCGGTCGTTGCGAGCCATGCGCTCGACGGAGAGCCACGACACGGGATCATCCTTCGCGGTGCGCATGAGTTGAATCGTCTCCGCGATGACTTCGGAGGAGCCCAGCGCCGCGAGCGTGCGCGACAGCTCGCGATTCAAGTCGTTCGTCTTCGCGGGAAACAATGCATCGAGTCGTGCGAGGGTCTTCGCGAGCGAATCACCTTCCGGCAGGCCGTTGCGAGCGATGCTGATTTGATACACACGCACGAGCGCGAGCTGCTGCGCGGCATCGAGCTGCGCAAAGTCGAGTGCATTCATCATCGAGAGCAGCGCGGCCTGATTTTCTTTGCCGCCCATGCGTGCGAGTGCGACACCGCTTTCGATCACGGCCCAAGGTTCGCTTTGCTTCAATGCACGCGCGGCCCACAGCTTCGCAGGCTGGCGCTCGATGGCCACGCGGGCGGCGTAGCGCACGAGACGATCCGCATGACCGAGATGCGGCCATGCCTTGTCGATGGCCTCCGGGCCGGTGCCTTCCTCGTGCAGGCGCTCCAGCTCGACGCGCAGCTTGTGCTCGGGCGTCTCGACGGGTGCGGCGGCAGGCGCGGTGCTCTCCTTGCCCTCATACGTGACGCGATACAGCGCCGACTGCGTGCGACGTCCGCCGATGGCGAAATACATCGCGCCGTCCTTGCCGATGACGGCATCGGTGAGAGGCAGCGGCTTGCCATAGACGAACTCCTCCAGCTTCGCGTCGTAGCCCGCGCCCTTCGGCGTGAGCACGACGGCGTAAAGCGTGCCGTAGGTCCAGTCGCAGGCATAGATGGCGTGTTGATACTTCGCGGGAAACGCCGCGCCGAGTCCGCTGACGACACCGGTCGGGCAACCCGGACCCACATCGACGAGCGGTGGCACGATGTCCGGGCAGTAGCCGAGCAGTTTTCCTGAGGACTCGCGGAAGCCGTAATCACCGCCGCTGACGAGGTGATAAATCCGCGTGGGCCGATACCACGGCGTGCCCGCGTCCCACTCCATGTCGCTGTCATAGGTGAAGAGATCGCCGAGGGCGTTGAAGGCCGTGTCGAAGTGATTGCGCAAGCCGTCGGCGATCATCTCAAAGCGTTTTCCATCCGGCGAGACCTTGCACGTGAAGGCCTGCGGCTCCGTGTCGGAGAATTCAGCGCCCTTGCTCGTGCGCGGCACGACCTGATCATCCGCAAAAGGCCGCGAGCCGCGTGTGTGCTCGATCAGCGGCTGCGCAGTGCCATTGCCACACGCGATGTAGAGGCTCTGTCCATCGGGCGAAAGCGTGATGCTGTGATTGCCATGCTCGCCCTGCCCTTTGATCTCGCGCAGCAGCGTCTTTTCATCGAACTGGCCCGTGCCCTTCGTGTCGCGCAGTCGATACAGGCCCGCGACATTCGGCTTCTCATTCACCAGTGCGTAAAGGCTGTCGAAGGCATAGAGCAAACCATGCGCCCCATTGATCTCGGCGCTGAGGTTCTCCACCTGCGCCTAGTCACCCCTGCCCACCGGCGGCGGCGGGACGCGGAAGAGGCCACCGAAGTGCGCCGTGGCGTGGCGCCGACCGCGAGCATCGACCTGGAG
>JBKCXA010000744.1:0-2090 GCA_046316935.1 Prosthecobacter sp. | reverse complement strand
GTGCATGAGCGTGTCCTGCGTGAAGATGCGCGTGATCGTGCTCGCGTCGGTCGTCGAGTAGCTTTGACCTCCACCCGCGCTCGCGATGGCATGCAGCAGCGCGACGTGGGAACCCTCGCCAATCGCCACGGTGGAGATCGTGATGCCTTCACCGCGGCATTGCGACGCAAACGCCTCGTAACCATTGCCCGCCGTCTGACCATCGGTGAGCACGATCATGTGCTTCACGCGGGCTTTGACGCGCAAAAGGCCCTCGCGGCCAAGTTTGAAGGCCGGTTCGAGGTTCGTGCCGCCACCGCTCGCCACGGCGGCGATTTGACCGGTGACGGCCGCGGTCGAGGTCAGCCGCGTCATCGGCGCGACGACGTGTGCCTCGCTATCAAAGGCCCACACGCCGATGCTGTCATTCCGGCCCAAAACCTCGGCGGTGGCGATCGCGGCGCTTTTGGCCATTTCGAGCTTCTCACCGGCCATCGAGCCGCTGCGGTCCATCACGATGGCGACGGCGGCGCTTTGCTTTTCCTCTTCATCCGGCGCTTTCAGCCGCACGGGCAGCGATTCCACCATCCGCCCTCTCTACGACCCAACGCGTCCCGCGGATCCCGACACACCGCGGATGAGCAAGCCGCCGCCGAGTTTGTCGATGTAGTCGCGCAGCATGTTCATGAGCGGCTCTCCGAGTTGATGCGCCGGCACATCGCTCAAAATAACGCCATCGTAGCCCGCGAGCTGATCGAGGCTGAAGGCCAGATTTCCCGGCTGGCGCAAATCGAGCTCCACGCCCTCTTTTTCCATCGCCTGCGTGAGGTAGCGAGCCTCCGCCGCATCGCTCTCGAGGTAGAGCATGCGCAGCCTTCCGCGCACATCGACGATGGCGAGCGAGCTGTTATTCCCCGGCAAGGTATCGCCGATGATGCCATCCAAAGCGGCGCGGTAATGGTAAATGCTCCGCGTGGCTGGAGTGCGTTGAAACGTGAGCACGCCCGGCGTGCCGGGTTTGAGCTGCACGGGCCGTTTTTCCACCTCGATGCCGTTTTCAAAGAGCCGCAGCATGCCGCTCGCCTCGATCGTGCTCTCGACCGTGGCCGTGAGCTGCAAACTCGCGCCTTCAAACAACCGCGAGCGATTCGACACAAGCGACCGCACCCGCGCATCCGGCTTCTTCGGCCCTGCGACGGGCAGCGCATGCACCTTGATGCCGCTCACCGCCGCCTCTCGTGCCGCCGCGAGCAAATCACCACGTGTCTCGTGTCCATCGCCAATGATGAGCACATTGCGACTCGTGCCCGGCGGGAACATCGCCTCGGCATACTCCAGCGCCGCCGCGTAATGGCTGTCACCGCCGTTTTTCGCCTGCCAGGCCTTCGTCTCGGCTTCCGTAGCCTTTTCCGGCAGCAGATCCGGCTTCGCGCCGAGCTGCACGATGAATGAATCAATCCCGCCCGCCTCACTTTGAAGCCGCCGCGCCTGCTCCATCGCCTTTTTCGCCCCTTCCTCGCCCATGCTCTGCGATGCATCCACCACGATGCCCAGCGCTTTCTTCCCCGTCTGCGAAACCCGCGCCGGACCCGCGAGCGCCGCGAGGATGAGCATCACAATCACCGCCCGTGTGACGAGCAGCAGCCTCTTCCGCAACCCCGTCATCGGATGCGATGACGCGGATTCGATCCACAGCAGCGCCGCGAGCGCCGGCAGGATCAAAAGCAGAAGTTTGGGCGATTCCCAGTCCACGGAGTTAGTTTAGAGTTTCAAGTCGGGGGATGCTTTCGGCGGCCCCGAGGGGATTTCAAACGGGTTCTGCCCCTTTCAGTGTCTGGAAAAACCTTCCCGCGGCGCGGCGTACTCTCCGCCGCATGTCATTCCCGCATCCAGCGCATCCCTTTTCCCGCCGCGAGGTCATCCAGGCGGGCGCGGTGAGTTTGCTGGGGCTCGGCATGAATCACCTCAGCGCCTTGCAAAGCATGGCGGCACCGGCCACCACGCCGAGGGCGAAATCGGTGGATCAGACGGTTTTCGCCAGTGTCTCCAGCACCGCGTCGATGTCGTGCGCCGTGTTGTAGCCATGCACGGCGAGGCGGATGCGGCCCACC
>JBKCXA010000743.1:0-2496 GCA_046316935.1 Prosthecobacter sp. | reverse complement strand
GGTTGGCGATTCGTCCTGTTCGCCATGCCGTGAGCGATTTGCAGGCGCTCGTCGTTGCGAATGCCGAGTCTCATGACCCAAAGCGCGGTGTCCGGTCCGCAAGTGGCGAAGCGGAAGTTGAACTGCCGCAGCGCGAACTCCGGCTTCACGGTTTCGTCGAGCTTCGGCAGCTCGATGGTCTTCATCGCGGGCAGCACCTCGCCGAGTTCGCCGGGCAAAAACCAGCGTGCGCCGAGTTTTTGCAAAAAGCCGCTCACCGCGTTGAAACTGCCGCGTTCGTCGAGGCCCCACACTTCGAGTGTTTCGCCATCGAGCGGGATTTTGGCCCGGTGCTTATACAAACCGGGATTTGGCAGCCCATACGGTGCTCCGACGATTTTATCCCACTCGGTCTGCGCACGCGGGATGTCGCCATTGTGCTTCGCAAACGGCCCCACCGGCTCGAAATCGGCGTCATCGCCGATCAGCGCCATCCAATCTGCGCCCGTAGCGATGCGATACGCGCCGTCTTTGAGCCCATCTGCCTTCACCGGGCATGAATCGCTCGCTCCGATGAACACTTTGACCGCATTACCGGAAGGCTGCGTGACGATGGGCAGCTTCGCGCCGCTGATTTTCTCGATCTCCTGCCGAAACTCGTGCGCTGCGACTCGCTGAGTGCGCGTGGGCTTGTCACTGATGATGATTTCGGCACGCGGCTGGCCGTTTTCGACGAGGAAGGGCTGGGCGATGGCGGAGGTGGCGACCAGAAGGCAGATGGCGAGGCGGTGCATGGCGATCTGAAACGAACGCCGGGCGTGTTTCACGCATCACGGAGCACGCATCACGATGCGCTGCCGAAATCTGGGGCTATTGAAGCGTCCTGGCGAGCTTGAGCGCGGCCTGGGCGGTTTTCAGGGCGGCATCGGGCACGCTGAGCGGGGTCATGTTCGCACGCATTCGGCGGCCGGCGGCTCCATCATTGATGAGGATGCTTTCGACAGCGGCGGCGGTTTCCTTTGGCGTGTGGGTGCGGATGCCGCAGGCACGCGAGGTGAGCATCTCGGCATTGCCTTCCTCCTGGCCGGGGACCACGTAATCGATGACGGCAGGGATTTTCGCGGCGAGGACCTCGTGCAGGATAGCGCCGCCAGCCTTGCAGATGACGACATCAGGCGTGCGGAGAAACTCGGGGATGCGTGGCGTCCAGCCGATGATGTCGAGAGTGCCGGGCGGGAGCGAATCGGTGAAGCGGCGCAGCACATGGTAGAGACGTGAGCCGTGCTTTCCGACGGGCAGAGTAAGCTTCACACCGGAGAGCAGCAGCGGGCGCAGCGCCGCGAGCGTGGCGGCGACATGCCGGCCAGGGGTGGAGGGCAGGTAAAGGATGCGCTGGCAGGGCTGATGGGCCTCTGGGGGCAGTTCCTCGGTGAAGGCTAGACTCACGGGAAAGCCGGTGACGCGGATCTTTTCACGAGCCACGCCGAGTTTTTCCACCACCTCCTGCGTCTCGTCATCGGCTACGCAAAAGCGGTCGCTTGGTTGAGCCACCCAGATGGGATGCACGCTGACGGAATCGGTGATGATGGTGACCAGCGGTGGCACCGCTCGCTTGGCCCGCACGGCGGCGAGGACGGCGGCATAGACGGGGTAGGTGCTGATGATGAGGCGGGGCTGCTCACGCTCGAGCTTTGCCTCCACCGCCCGGATGAGCGGGAGCTGCCAGGAGGCATCGGGGCCGGTCATTTTCGGGTTCCCGAGCATCTTGTAGGTCAGCCTCCAGGCTGCGGGGCAATGAATGATGGCGACTTGATAGGCTGCCTTCAGCACCGTGGAGAGGCGGGGCTGCACCTCGCTGATGAGGTCAGTGACCTCCACCTTTTCATCGGGAAGGAGACGCGTGAGGGCCTCCGCCACAGATCGGGCGGCCGTGTTATGTCCGTCGCCGAAACCGGCTGTGAGTATCCAAATCACCGTCGCATGGCTGCCGGAGAAAAATCTCTCTCACAAGCAAAAATCTCTGGAGCCAGCCGTAGAAAGTGATTATTTAGGAACTGTTAATCAATTCTGACCTCCCATGAGAAGTCATCGCTCCACCAGCAAGAGCCAGCTTTTCGCCGCCGGGATCACGATCCTCGCGGTGGCCATCATGCTGGCCCCGTTGCGCTCCGGTCCAAAGGATCTGCGCACGCAGGAGGCGTCCTTCATGCCGATCTTCTCGATTGGCGGCGTGGCGGAGACCGGTTCTTTTCGCCGGCTCGGCAGCGTCCGCCCGCTCGAGGCCAGCGCGGAGCCGCAGGTGAAGATTCCGAAGGCATTGAAGTAAAAAGCAAAGCGGCTCATCGGCCAGGCCGAGCTACTAGCGTAGATAAAACCGGCCATCTCACGCGTCGTCTGCCAAACTGAACGCGGATGCCGCCCAGCGAAGCCACTCTCTCCCGACTCCATGCCGACCACGCCGTGAGCGTGTATCGCTTCGCGTGGTCGGTGACGAAGGACGAGTCGCTGGCGCAGGAG
>JBKCXA010000742.1:0-2343 GCA_046316935.1 Prosthecobacter sp. | reverse complement strand
GCCATCAACCTCCCAGGCTCGATTTTCGGAGAAAACCGGCCACCTCAGCGATGCATCCATTGCGTCCGCCTCGAAGCCCCGGCATGCTCTCCCTGCATGACCATCGAACAAATCACCGCCCGCATCCTCGCCTTCCGCGATGCCCGCGACTGGATGCAGTTTCACAATCCCAAAGAAATGGCCGTGGCCATCACTGCGGAGGCCGGGGAGCTGTTGCAACACTTCGTCTGGCAGCAGCCGGACCAGCTCGACCAACGTGTGAAGGAGAAAATGCCCGAGTTGAAGGATGAAATGGCCGACGTGGGCATCCTCCTTTTCGAACTCGCCCACAACCTCGGTGTCGATCTCGGCCAGGCCATGCTCGACAAGGTCGAGCGCAATGAAACACGCTACCCCGTGGCCAAGGCCCGAGGCAGCAATGCCAAATACAACGAGCTGTGAGCGACGAAGCGCCACCCACACCGCACAAACGCCGCCCGCGCTACTCCGGCAAGAATCCGCGGAAGTTCGAGCACAAATACAAAGAGCACGCGCAGGACAGCGAGACGCTCGCCAAGGTCCGCGCCGCCGGAAAAACGCCCGCGGGCATGCATGTGCCCATTTTGCTGCCGGAGATCCTGCAAGTGCTCGCTCCACAGCCTGGCGAACGTGCTGTGGACTGCACGCTCGGCCATGGTGGGCATGCGAGCGCCATCCTCGAGGCTGGCGTGACGCTTCTCGGCCTCGATCAGGACCCGCTCGAAATCGCCCGCACCGAGGCCAGGCTCCGTGAAAAGGCCGCGCCGGAGGCCCTCATCGTCAAACGCATGAACTTCGCCGGCATCCGCCGCGCTCTCGACGAATGCGGCTGGCACGATGGCGCGGACGTGATCCTCGCCGACCTCGGCTGCTCCAGCATGCAATTCGACAACCCCTCGCGCGGCTTCAGCTTCAAGCACGACGGTCCGCTCGACATGCGCATGAACCCGCAGCGCGGCCTCAGTGCCCGCGACGTGCTCAAAAAGCTCTCCGCCGCGAAATTGCAGACGCTCCTCACTGACAACGCCGACGAACCGCGGGCCGAGCTCCTCGCGCAGGCCCTCGCCGGCACCGATCAGGCCACCACGCGTGGCTTTGCCGCCGCCATCCGCGCCGCGCTGCCCTATCGACTCGATGAAGAAGAACGGGACGCGACCGTGCGCCGTGTCTTCCAAGCCATCCGCATCGCCGTGAACGAGGAGTTCACCGCGCTCGACACCTTCCTCCAGCAACTGCCCGACTGCCTGCGTCCCGGCGGCCGCGTGGCCATCCTCACCTTTCACAGCGGGGAGGACCGCCGCGTGAAGCACCTCTTCCGCGATGCCCTGCGCGGTGGCGTCTTCAGCGAAACCAACGACGAAGTCATCCGCCCGTCCTCCGAAGAAATCCGCGCCAATCCCCGTGCCGCGCCCGCCAAGCTTCGCTGGGCGGTGAAAGCCGCGTGAAGCTCCCTGCCCCGCTTACTTCGGCAGCATGGCCAGATACTGGTCGGTCATCTGCTTCACCTTGGCGCGTTGAGGCTCGAGCTGCGGCTGCAGCTTGGCGAGTTCGGCGCTGGCTTCGGCGATGATCTTGTCCTTCTCGGGGATTTCCTTCGTGGCGGCGGCGATGGCGGCCTCGGCATCGGTCTTCTTCTTTTTGGCACCTTCGAAGTCTCCGCTGGCCTTGGCGACCTCGGCCTTCTTCGCATCGAGGACCTTCTGCTCGGCCTCGAGCTTGCCATGCGCGGCGGCGATGGCCTGCTCAAGCGGGGGAAGGGCCGCCTTCGCGGCAGCGATGGCAGCGTTGATCGGAGCGATCTTGGCGGCGTAGTCTTTTTCGATGTTCGCGGGTGCGGCCTGCTTCTCGGCGAGAGCCTTCGACTGGGAGTCGATCTCCTTTTGAATGCTATCGCGCTGGCCACGGGTTGGCGCGGCGGCCTTTTCGGCGGCGGCGAGTTCGTTCTTGGCATTCGTGAGCTGCTGCTCGGCGGTTTTGACGGCTCCGGCGGCCTTGTTCACGGCGGCGACGGCTTCGGTGTTTGCCTTGTTGGCGGCATCGCGAGCGGCCTTTTTGGCATTCACATCGCCCTCAGCGGCTTTGACGGCGTTTTGGAGGTCGGCGACGGCTTTTTGAGCTGCGGCGACTTTAGCGGCATCGCGTGTCTTTTCGGCCTTGGCGGCGTTCAGGGCATCCTGAGCTGGCTTTTGCTTCGCACGGGTATCGGCGAGGTTTTTCTCAGCGGCAGCAACGGCGGCCACGGCATCCTTGGCGGCCTTGTCCTTAGCTGGAGCGGCAGCGGTGGCATCGGCGTGGGTTTTCTTCGCGGCGGCGAGGGCGGCGTCT
>JBKCXA010000741.1:0-6869 GCA_046316935.1 Prosthecobacter sp. | reverse complement strand
CTGAGCCCCAACTCATAGCGCAGCCAGGAGAACTCCGCCATCGCAACCTCCGCGAGCGCGCGCTAGAGGCCGAAGCGTGCTGCCCGCTTCTCCGGCAGGCGCTGGGCGGTGAAGAGGCTTTGCTTTGCGGCGATGAGGCTCTGGATGGCTCCGTGGGTGCGCTTGTCCTCGGCGCTGACTTTGCCGAGGTGCACAGGCTCGCCACGGATGTATTCGATGAGGCTGTCGGCGCGGTGGATCTTGTAATCGAGGTTCGGCAGCGGGCGGGGCTGTTCTTCATCGACGACGAGGGCGAGCCAGAAGCGCAGGCGGGCGATCTCGACGGCTCCGGGATCGAGATCGACGCCGTGGATGCTGTTTTGGATGATCTGGCGTTTTAGCCGGGCGCGGTCTTCCGGTGTGTTCAGCGTCCAGTCGAGCGCTAGGCGGGTCCAGAGGATTTCCTGGAGTACTCCAATGGGGAAGGCACCGGAGCCGATGGCGGGATCACAAACCTTCACGGCATCCAGCAGCTCGGCGATGCGTTTGGCGTGCTGGTGCACGAAGCCGTTCTTTTCCAGCCGGGTGAGGTCTTTCTCGTTCAGCAGGGTGATGAGTTCGGCATTCTCCCCGAGGTGGGTTTGCAGGTAGTGCAGCAGGCTCTGGCGGGCCATGTAGGAGACGATGGCCTTGGGGGTGTAGTAGGCACCCTTGTCCTTGTTGTCCTCCAGGAGGTTTTCAAAGATGTGGCCGAGCATCTCGGGATCGATGCCGACCTCGTGATCCTCGGGGTCGTTTTCGTCGATGGTGAAGTGGTATTGACCGAAGAACTCCAGCAGGGCGCGGAAGTGCGCAGCGGGGAAGTCCACCAGTGAGGCGGGCACTCCTGCCCGCCCTTTTTCTGAATCAGCAGGCAGGAGTGCCTGCTCCACCTCAGAAGCCTCAAACAGGCCGCCATTGAGGTAAGGGATGCGGGTGCCGGTGGGGGCGAAGACATGACCGGGACGCTCGTCGTGGTCTTTGTTCAGCGCCTCGAAGAAGAGCGGCAGCAGCCAGCGGGAGTGGAACTGCTCGGCCTCGCCCTTGGCCTCGGCGAGGGTGAAGTAGCTGGCGAGGAAATCGGTATCGCCGCCGGTCCAGGCCTTGCCGCCGGGCTTGCAGCCCATCCAGCCTTTCTTTTGCAGGAAGTGCAGGAAGACAAGGCGACCGAGCAGGCGCTTCACGAAGTCGCGGATGGGTTTGTCCGCCTTGTTCTGCACGGCGGCGGTGGACTCTTCGTCATCATCGCGGATGAAGGGCACACCAAAAGCGGTGCGCACGGCCTTCACGCGCTCTGGCGCGAGGAGATGGGCCACGAAGCGGTCGTAGTGCTCCTTATAGAGATCAAAGAACTCCTTGTTGAGGCGCTCGACGGAGAAGGCCTTTTCCACGTCCTCCAACGTGAGGTGCTCGTCACGTTCCCGGATTTCCGCGAGGCGTCCGGCGGCGGTGCGGCAGGGCTCGTTTTCTCCGAGGAGGAAGGTGTATCTTCGCGGGGCGGTCTGGACGCTGGTGATCTCCAGCGTGTCCTCATCGAGCTGGGAACGCTTCGAGGCGTAGGTGAGCCGCCAGTCGGTCTTCCCCGGCTGGTGGAAGACAGCCAGCACGGCCTGGGTGGCGGCTTCATCGATGAACTTCGCCACGAAGTTCCTCAAGGCGACGCGATTGCGGGCGAGCTGCACCTGATCCTCCACCTCGACCTCCAGCAGCGCGATCGAATTGCCATCGGGGAGCTGCACGCTGCCGAGCTGCTGGGTGCGGCGCACGTGGTCACACGGAGCGGCGATGTGCTCGGGGACTTGAAGAAGATGGAGGCTGCCGGAGGGGAAGAGATCGGTCAGGATGGCCAGATAAGTGTCTCTGGAAAACGGCAGACGAAGCTGGGACTGAAGAGCGATGGAGACGGCCATGAATCAACGGGTGGAAAGCGTGCGAACATCCTGGCGGGCGATGAGCTTTTCATCCGAGGTGACGAGTGTGAGCTGATGCGCCACCGCCGTGGCTGCAATGATGCGGTCAGCAGGATCGCCATGGAAGTCAGCCGGCCACTGGTAGGCGCGGAGGGCAATCTCCGTCGTGAGAGGAAGCATCCGCACCCGGCCCGCAGGGAGGGACTGCCTCACCCACTGGTCCAAGGGCAGCGGGAGCCCCAGCTTCCCTTTATGATGCTTTTGCGCCACCTCCACCACGCTCATGGGCGACAAGGCGACGACCCGCTCACCATTGAGCACCTGCCTGGCTGCAGCGGACATCTCCCCCGGGCGGTGGAACCAGTGAAGCCAGGCATTGGTGTCGAGCAGGTAGGTCATACCAAATGGATGCAGGGATTACTTGCTAGATTCGGGAAAGTCCTCCCATTCGTCAGCCGAGAAGGTGGGATCATCCAGGCTTTCTCCGGGAGCCAGGGTGTAGCCTACTCCCGTCCCCATCCAATCCGCCAAGGTGCCAGTCGAGCCAGTCGGCTGAATCGCCGGTGACAAGTAGGCGATGATGTGTCCATCGCGAACCAGCTCGACGAGCACATGGTTGTTCTCGACTGCCTGCAGCGCGTCCACCGCGTGCTCGCAAAACTCAGCGACTGGTATTTGTCGGGTGCTCATAGGGTGAATCAAATTGGTGGCTAGATCACGGAACGTCAATCACCGGAGGCCGAGGACGCGAAGGGTTTCCAAATCCTGGGCGAGGGCTTCCTCCGTGAAGGCGGAGATGCGCCGGGCATACAGCGCCTCGTCAAAATCCAATCGGCTGACACCGGCCACATCCGCCGCGGACTGGCGGGAGAGGTGGCCTGCGGCATAGGCACCACAGGCGAGATCCAGAAGGATGGCAGGCTCCCCCAAGGATGCGAGGCCCGGCATGTCTGGAAGCGTGATTGTCATGGCGGAAGAGTAATGGACTGAACCAATGCGTCAATGTCCCTCAAACGACTCGGATAGGATAATGGAAGGGGCCAGTTCAACGGTGGAAAGGCCGCCACGGGCGTCCTCGACCTGCTCATCCACATTGTCCTGAAGCGGGAAGCGGCGGAGGATTTCGAGGGTCTTGTCGAGGAGGACAGAAGAAGCGTGCTTCTTCTGCTTATGCTCTCGCTCCAAGGCATTCAAATCCCGCTGGAGCCGGGCGAAGGTGGCTTTCTTGATGGCAGTCTGAGCTGCACGGAGCAGGAACTTCTCCTCCTCGGTCGCCAGAGTGGGATGGTTGATGAAGACGGCGAGGAATCGTAGGGCCTTCGATTCATTCGGCCCCATCTGGTGATCCACAACCTGACCAATCGCCGCCTCTTGCTGGAGCGTCTCTTTGAATTGAGCGATGGCGGCATTCACATGGTCGTGGTGCTGCTCGTGCAGAGGAACGGCCTTTTCTCCAGTCACCGCCTTGAAGATGCGGGCGGCTTCCACAAAGCTCAATTCATCCGGCGCATCGCCTCCGCTGGAATAGTAGAAGGCATCCCGGCGGTGATTGCGGATGAAGGTGAGCGTGTGGCCGCTGCGGTGGCGGTCCTTCCGGCCCACGCGGGCACGCAGCGGGAGATTCCGAATCTCGCGGAAGCGGTCGGGATTCGCTTTCTTGAAGGCACGCAGCTCCATGAGGTAAGCGAGTGTCTCGTCGCGCTCCTCAATCAGCTCCGTCGCCTCGAACAGGCCAAAGGTGTCCACCTCCTCATCGGTGGAGTAAATCTGACTGTCCTCACCCAGGGCGGAGTGGAAAGCCTGGAGCTTCACGATGGCTTTCTTCTTCAAATCAATGTCGGCATCCACTTGGGCGGTCGGGAAGAAATTGAAGACATGAACCTGGGATGCCGTGCTGCCGATGCGGTTCACACGACCGATGCGCTGCATGAGACGGGTGGAATTCCACGGCGTGTCATAGTTTACGATGACATTGGCGCGGTGGAGGTTCACGCCTTCCGCCAGCACCTCGGTGGAGATGATGATCTGGTAGTCGTCGGCTTGCTCTTCCAAAGGCGCGTTGGCGTCGAAGTTGGCCCGCACCATGGGCATGCGGTCTTTTCGAGTGGCTGAATCAATCGTCAGCACGCTGTCGAACCCATGCTTTTCCAGCTCAGCCTTGAGGTGGTCGGTGGTTTCCTTGGATTCGGAGAACACAACCAGACGCGGCGAGCCTGCTTTGAGCTTCGCAGCGTGATTGATCGTGGGATCAAGCAGGCGCGACTTCAATTGAACGAGAAACTCTTCCACCTTGGGGTCTTCATCGACCTTCTTCCACGCATCGACGAGTGTGTTGAGCTTTTCCAAGTCCGCCTTGAGGCCGGGAAGGAAGGTGGGATCGAATTCGTCTGGCTTGCAGATTTCCAGCGTGGGATCAGCCTCCTGCATTTCGAGGATTTTGGCCTCCAGTTCATCCTCCCGCTCTTCGATGATGTATTCGGAGACGTTCAGAGCCGGAGCGATGAAGATCTTCCCGGATGAGAACATCTTCACCATGGCCCAAGTGGCCTGCTGGAAGCGAATGAGGGATTGCGTGAAAGCGTGGAAGCTGCTGTCGAGCCGCTTGAGCAGCAGCACCTTCATGATGCGGGCGAGCTGGGCGGAAATGCGGTCGGCGTTCTGATACTTCAGCTTCTTTTCCGGGATGAGGTGTCCAATGGCCCGGTAGCGGTTGTATGTCAGGCCACGGTCAAGCTCGGCAATGGTCTGGTCGTAAAGCTTTTCCATCGCAGGCGATAGCCGGTAGAGCAGCTTGTGCGGCCCTTTGACCTCGGGGAATTCAATGTTCTGTGACTTCAGGTCCTCGCGATATTGATCATGCTCCCGCAAATCGGTGCGGGTGCGGCGGATCGTGATCTCTTGCACAACCTTGGTGCGGATTTCCTCATAGATACGGGCGACTTCGACGCGAGCCTGCTCCGGCGAGAGATTCCTCAGCGCCAGCTCATACTCCTTCTGCCGCCGGGCGAAGAAGTGCTGAAGATTGCTGCAACCATCCAGCGTGGAATCCTTCAAGTCCTGGAAGAGTCCGACCAGATTGCGGATGTCATTCGGGCGATTGTTCAGCGGTGTGGCGGAAACCAGAATGACCTTCTTGCGGGCCAGCAGATTGTCCTTCAAGCGCCGACGGGTGGCCGTCTTGCAGATGCGCTGGAGCTCGTCGTAGGAGTCGGCGGTGTCGTTGCGGAACTTGTGCGCTTCATCGACGATCACGAGGTCGAAGCGGTCGGGCTGGCGGATTTTATGCAGACTACCGCTGCTGTGCAGTTCGACATACTGCATGTCGAACTTGTCGAGCGTGCGCTGCCAGCCATCCAGCAGCGCAGGCGGTGCCACGACGAGCACGCGGGACAGATGTGCGGGGAAGCCGTTGTGGTAGAAGAACTTTTTGGCGATGAGCACCGCGATGATTGTCTTTCCCAAACCGACGACATCCGAGAGGAAGAAGCCGTGATGGCGCTGAAGCATGAGGAAGCCCTGCTTCACCGCATCCATCTGGTAAGCGAGCCGCATGAAGCCCTCGGGCAGGTCGGTCTCGCTGTTCGGATCATACTCGATAGCCGGACCAAAGAACTCGATGAGCAGCTTGATGTAGAGTTCGAAGGGCGAGAGGTCATCGCGCAGGTGACTCTTCTGAGTGATCTCCGAAACCACCTTGGGCAGCACATGCACTCCCTCAGCCCAAAGCTTCTCGAACTCATCGGAGGCAAACTTCACATCCTGATAGTCATGCGAGAGGACATTGAACTCGTAGTTGCTGCCCACCTCATCCACGCCAAGACCAGCTCCGGTGAGATTCGATGAACCGGTGATGACGGAACCGGGTTTGTGTTCGTTGAAGCCCTTTGGGATGAAGAGGTAAATCTTGGCGTGCAGCCGCTTCGTTGGATGGGCGCGGATTTCGATCTTCTTTGAAGCCACATCCTCGGCAAATTGGAGGATGCCTTTCTCAACATCTGGAGAGTAGCGTGCAGCGGCGATGTCTGACGAGAGTCCATCCTTAAACTCCCGCATTGCACGGCCTGCATCCGCCAGGAACAACCGCCCCTTCTGGTGATACTGCTCCATGATCTCATCCACGTTGATGCCAACCAGCAACCTGATCTGAGGCACCTTGTCCAGGTGCGGGCGAATCGCGAAGTAGCCAGAGGCCCGGAGATACCCGATCAAGGCATCAAACCGCTCGATATCCGGGTTGTGCTCGAAGATGCCCGCGAACTTTTTGAGAAGGGTGTTTTCGCCAGAGTTGGTGAAGAAGCGGGTGGACATGCTCGGCAGAAGGCAGCTAGAGAATTTCCCTCATCCAAGCAGGGGGCGGCACGGATGGCAAGGCTTTGGGAGGAGGCGGGAGGGGCGGAGACTTTGAGACGGGGAGACTCGGAGACTTTGAGAAGAGGAGACTGGGACCCGCCCGCAGCGCTTCGCCTGCCCGCAGTGCTTCGCTCAGCGTTGCAGGCGGGCGCAGCAAGGCGGGCAGGGACGAGAGCGGTGGGGCGGATCAGGCCGAAAGGGACCTCCGGAGGTGATTTCGGGCGTTTTGGGCCGGTTTTCGGGGTTTTGGGGTGGTTTTCGGGCTTTTTGAGGTCGGATTTCGCGTTTCCGAGATCGGATTTCCGAAATCCGAGGTCGGATTTCACGATTCCGAGGTCGGATTTCGCGTTTCCGAGGTCGGATTTGCCGTTTCCGAGGTCGGATTTCACGTTTCCGAGGTCGGATTTGGCATTTCCGAGGTCGGATTTCACGATTCCGAGGTCGGATTTGGTAAATCCGGGGTAGGTGATCGGGCACACCTGGCCAGGTGGACGGTGTCACCGGGGTAGGTGATCGGGCACACCTTGCCAGGTGGACGGTAGCACCGGGGACGGTGAGTGGGCACACCTTGCCAGGTGGACGGTGTCACCG
>JBKCXA010000740.1:0-4866 GCA_046316935.1 Prosthecobacter sp. | reverse complement strand
GTGCCGAAATGGAAATCACCGGGGTAGATCAGGCCCAGCGTCTTCTTGCTGCCATCCGGGAAGAGGATGGTGTGACTGACGACTTTGCCGTCGAAATAGACATTCGCCTTGGCGACGGCGGTGACTCCGGGGAATTCAGCGGGGATGGGCATAGGGGCGCGAGGGATAGGCGATGAAAGCTAAAACGGCAAGCGCGGAGGTCCCCTCGGCTGGCGAAGGCCTGTGAGATCATCGCGGCATCACCCGTATGAAATCGCTCCCATCATGTCTTCCGCCCGTTTTTGCTCCCGTCGTCACTTCCTGCATGCCAATGGCTTTGGCCTTGGCACGCTCGCCTTGGCCTCGCTGCTGGAGAAGGACGGCCTGCTCGCCGCCCCGGTGAAACCGGAGAGCTTTGGCGAGGTGCGCTACGACCTGCTGCCGAAAAAGCCGCATTTTGAGCCGCGTGCGAAGGCGATGATCTCCCTCTTCATGATGGGCGGTCCCTCGCAGATGGACCTCTTCGACCCGAAGCCGATGCTCACGAAGTATCACGGCCAAAAGTTCCCTGGCGAGGTGAAGTATGACAACCTCGCCCAGGCCTCCTCGAAGTGCTTTGGCTCGCCGTGGAAATTCAAAAAACACGGCCAGTGCGGCATGGAGCTCAGCGAGCTGCTGCCCCACCTCGCCAAGGTGGTCGATGAGATCACCCTCATCCGCTCCATGACCTCCGGCGTGAGCAATCACGCCCAGGGCCTCTACGCCATGAATGCCGGGCGCATCACCGCCGGCCGCCCCGCCCTCGGCTCTTGGCTCACCTACGGCCTCGGCAGTGAGACCGATGAACTGCCCGCCTACATGGTGCTCTCCCACCCCGGCGGCCTGCCCACCTTCAGCGGAGAGCACTACACGAACGGCTGGCTGCCCGCCCTGTTTCAAGGCACGCTCGTCCGCCCCACCGAGCCGCGCATCCTGAATCTCGACCCGCCGCCCTCGCTCGCCGGCGGCCCGCAGGCGCGGCAGCTCGCTCTTTTAAAAGCCTTCAACGAAGACCACCTCCACGCTCACCCCGGCGAGCTCGATCTCCAGGCCCGCATCTCCAGCTACGAACTCGCCGCGAAGATGCAAACCGCCGCCAAGGAGGCGCTCGACATCTCCAACGAGCCCGAGCACGTCAAAAAACTCTACGGCGTGGATAATCCCGAAACGAAAGACTACGCCACCCGCTGCCTCATTGCCCGCCGCCTCGTCGAGCGCGGCGTGCGTCATGTGCAGGTGCTCAATGCCGGCCAGAGCTGGGACCAGCACAGCGCCCTCGTCACCTCCCTGCCGAAGCTTTGCGCCGCCACCGATCAGCCCAGCGCCGCGCTGCTGATCGATCTGAAGCAGCGAGGCCTGCTCGACACCACTGTCGTGCATTGGGGCGGTGAAATGGGCCGCCTGCCCGTGCTGCAAAACGATGCGGGCTACGAAAAATGGGGCCGCGACCACAACACCTACGGCTTCAGCATGTGGCTCGCCGGCGGCGGCTTCAAAAAAGGCTACGTCCACGGCGAGACCGATGACTTCGGCCACAAGGCCGTCATCGACGAGGTGAAGCACTACGACTACCACGCCACCCTGCTGAAGACCTTCGGCCTCGACCACACCAAGCTCACCTACAAGCGCAACGGCCTCGCCGCCAGTCTCACGGACAACCAGGGCGCGAAGATCGTGGACCAGCTCCTCGCGTGATCGTTGACGCCTCTCCGCGGCGCTTTATGAAGCCGCATGGCATTCCCTTTCCGTTCCCCTCGCGACACCGTCGGCGGCATTTGCATCTTCGGCCGCATCCTCGACAAGATCCGCTACTTCGCCCGCGAAGGAAAACTGCCTGAGGGCTACCACCTCGGCTATCTGGCCGGCAGTCGCACCTTTGACGAGCGCGTGTGCAAGTTCCTCGGCGTCGATTTCAATGCGCTGACTCGACGCACCCTCGAAGGCGGCACCGACGAGGAGATCTTCGAATGGTGCTGCCAGACCGGCAAACGCCCCTCCCCCGAGCAGATCGAGATTTGGAACGGCTTCATGTCCAAACGCGGCTGGAATGACGCCGCCTCCAACGGCCTGCAAAAGCAGAAGGAGGAAGCAGGCCTCGGCCATCGCGATGACATCGTCGTCTTCTTCGACCTCATGGACGTCGAGGAAGGTCGGATGCCTTGATCAATCCTCCGCATTCACATGCACCACGGGTAGGCATCCACGGATGCTCGGGCGGTGGATTTGCAGTGACGGATCCTGGCCAATCCATCCCGGCTTGCCGCTCTTGTCCACGAAGGCGACGCCGATCGGCGTGTCAGGTTGCGAATCGGCGAGCCGGTTGATCTCTTGCTCGGCGTAGTCTGACATCTCAATCCACGCGAGCTTCAACGCCTTTTGGTCGATCTCACGTGCCTGGATCTTGGACACCTTCGCCGGATTGATCTTGGCAAACCGCCGCATCATGCCCAGTAAAAAGCGTGGACTGAAGCCCTCGTCTTTACCGCACGCGGCCCAAACAATGGCAGGAAGAGGGAAGGTTTTGTGCAGCTCGACGATGTCGATGTAGTCGCGTGTGACTGAGCGAGCTGCGAGAGCCAGGGCCTTGTTGGTGGCCATGTCGAAGAGGTGAAGACGCCAGCCCAGCAGTGGGTCAGGCTCGATCGGGAAAAAGCGAAACGCCGAATCAGCGGCCCAGTCGATCTCCACGGAATCCCCGGCCTTCATCACGCGAGCCTTGCGGAAAGTGGATGGTTGGGCCCATTCGCCCGCGACTTGGATGACTTCAAACCCTGCCGCCACCAGCATCGCCGAGTCGCGGGTGCTGGCGGCTGCAACCTCCTCGGCGGCCTCATGAAAAATGTCGAAGTCGTGGCTGTAACGCGCCGAGTCATCCGTGGCATGCAGCACCAGACCTCCTGCGAAATGGCTTTCCGCGCTGCGATTGGCTGCGATGACGCCGAGCACGTCTCTCTGGAAGGCGGTTAAAGGCATTTGAGGAGAGCTTGAGCGGTCCACCAAGCACGATGACCACCGTTTTCACGCAGAGCTTCGATCACCTCGCGCACGTCGGCACGCGTGTGGATCGGGGCCTCGGCATTCCACCACCAGAAGCATTCGTGGAAGTTTTTCACCGCCTCATGTGCCATCCGGCTGACCGCCTCGGACACGGGCGTGTCGTCTTCCGGCGCGGGCGCACCGTAGATGGCAGGCTGTTCTTGGAGGACGGATTCCATGGGTGAGAGTTTAGGCTGTTGGGGCTGATATGGCAACCATCAGGCTTCTGGAGCCATTCCCCACCCGATGTTGGCCTCCAGCGTGCTTCCCTTGAGAAGCCTGCAAAAAAACGCGCTCTCGCCGCGTGTCCTTTGCACCCCCAAACATGATGAAATCTTCCCGTCGTCACTTTCTCCGTGGCACCGGCGTGGCCCTCGGCCTGCCGTGGCTGGAGTCGTTCTGCGCTTTCGGAGCCGAGTCGGTCAAAAACAACACCGCACCGCGCCGGCTCGCGGTGTGCTTCACGGGCAATGGCGTGAACCCGCATCACTGGGGTGCCAAAATGGGCGCTGGCGGCATGGAATTGATGAAATCACTCAGCCCGCTCGAAGGGCTCAAAAAGCATGTGAATGTCTTCACCGGCCTGTGGAACCCCACGACGGTCGAGGGTGAAGGCGGCCACTACCCGAAGATGAACGTGCTTTGCGGCCTGAAGGTGAAAAAAACCACCACCGATGTCGAAGTCGGCACCACGATGGACCAGCTCATCGCCGCACAGACAGGCAAATTCACGCCTGTGCCCAGCGTCGTGCTCGGCACCGAGCGTCCCAGCTACAGCACGGACAGCGGCTTCACGTCGATTTACTCCGCTTACATTTCCTGGAGCACGCCCACCACGCCTGCACCGAAGGAAATCTTCCCGCAGCAGGCCTTTGACCAGCTCTTTGACGATGGCAGCCGCCGCAAACGCGACAAAAGCATCCTCGACCTCGTGCTCGAAGACGCCAGCAGCCTCAAACCCAAGCTCAGCAGTCGCGACAAGCAAAAGCTCGACGAATACCTCACCTCCGTGCGCGAGATCGAGCAGCGCGTCGAGCTCGCTGAAAAGATCAGCCAGGCCGAGACCAACGGCCAGGGCTGGCAGCCCACCGTGAAGACCGTGACGCTCGGCCGCCCCGCCGCCGGCATCCCCGCCAGCAGCGAGGACCACCTGCGCCTCATGTTCGACATCATGCTCCTCGCCTTCCAGATGGACCGCACCCGCGTGGCCACCTTCATGATGAACAACGACCTCTCCAACATGCGCTTCCCCAGCCTCGACGGCATCAGCGGCGGCATCCACGAGCTCTCGCATCACGCTGGCGACGAGCACCGCCTCAGCATGTACCAGCGCGTGAACGAGCATCAGGTCAAACTTTGGGCCGAGTTCCTCGCCAAGATGCAGGCCACGAACGAAGGCGAGCGCACCCTGCTCGAAAACAGCATGATCCTGCTCACCCGCAGCCTCATGGACGGCAACGCGCACGACTCCCGCCAGCTCCCCGTCGTCCTCGCCGGTGGCGGCGGCGGCACCATCCAGGGCGGCCGCTTCCACGACCTCAGCAAAGACGAAAACCGCAAACTCTGCCGCCTCCACATCGCCCTCATGGACCGCATGGGCGTGAAAACGAGCCACTTCGGCGACGCGGAGAATGCGCTGGCGATTTGAGGTCGAATCAACGCGAGCCGGAGGCTCGCAAGACATTAGCCGGTGGTGCAACCACCGGACACATCGCGTCTCTCAACATCCTCAAACGCCGCGCCCCGGAAGGGCGCGAGAAGGGATGTGAATACCACACCGCTATCGAATGCTTCTCGCGCACCCTTTGGGGC
>JBKCXA010000739.1:0-4353 GCA_046316935.1 Prosthecobacter sp. | reverse complement strand
GCGGCATGACCGTCGTGGACAAGCTCCACAAGCCGCTCAACGGCGCTCTGAGCCTCCTCGTGCCGGATGAGGCGCAGCGCCTCAAGCAGCTCATTGAGGTGCGTCTCGCGTTGGAGCCTGAAAACGCCCGACTCGCCGCCGACCGCGCTACCGCAGCCGATTTGAAGGCGCTCACGGCCTGCCATGCTCGCTTTGAAGCGGCAGGCACCTTTGAAGAGCAGGTCGAGGCGGATATGGCCTTCCACTGCCTACTCGCCGAAGCCTCCGGCAACAAGATCGCCGCGCTGCTCATTCAAAGCCTCTCCGAACTGCTGCAAACCAGTCTCAAGCACGGCTACAGCCGCGTCACGAAGGACCTCGCCGTCGCTGATCACGCGAAGATCCTCAAAGCCATCCTCGCCCGCAGCCCTACCGCCGCCGCAAAGGCCATGCGCACCCATCTCGAACACGCCCGCAACGACCTCGGCCTATGAAATCATTGCTCCTATCGGTCTTATCTGTCCCATCCGTCCTCTTCAGTCAGGATTTCGACCGCGAAATCCGCCCGCTTCTCAAAGAGCGCTGTGTCGAATGCCACGGCCCTGAAAAACAGAAAGCCGACCTCCGCCTCGACGCCAAACCACACGCCTTCAAAGGCGGTGAAAGCGGCACAGCCATTGTCCCCGCCAAATCGAGCGCCTCGCCACTCTTCCAACGCATCACCGCCACCGGCGACGAACGCATGCCTCCGAAAGGCGAAGCACTCACCGCCGATCAAATCTCGAAAATCAAAGCCTGGATCGATTCCGGTGCCGTCTGGCCCGAAAACGCCGACGACAAAGCTGCTGCCACCGATCCCCGCGTGAACCACTGGGCCTATCAGCCGATCAAAGTAGCTTCGGCTTTAGCCGAATTAGTCGGGCTGAAGCCCGAACTACTTTCCATCGATTCATTCATCGAAGCGAAGCTCCGCGAAAAAGGCCTCTCGATGTCTCCTCGTGCTGACGCACGCACACTCATCCGACGCGCTCACTTCGTCATCACCGGGCTTCCACCGTCCGACGAGTCAGACATGTCAGACCCGTCCGACAAAACCTACCGCCAGCTCATCGACACGCTTTTAAACAGCCGCCACTACGGCGAAAAATGGGCCCGCCACTGGCTAGATGTCGTCCGCTTCGCCGATTCGCATGGCTTTGAAACCAACCACGAACGCCCGAACGCCTGGCGCTACCGCGACTACGTCATCGACGCCTTCAACACCGACAAACCCTTCGACCGCTTCATGTTCGAGCAGATCGCGGGCGATACCTGCGACGCAGATGTCGCCACCGGCTTCATCGTTGGTGGGCCCTTTGATCGAGTGAAGGGCCAGGACAAAAATCTGCAGCTCATGCAGCGTGCCGACGAGCTCTCCGACATGGTCAACACCACCGGCACCGCCTTCCTCGCCACCACGATGGGCTGCGCCAAATGCCACAACCATAAGTTCGATCCCGTCACGCAGATCGACTTCTACGCCATGCAGTCCGTCTTCTCCGGCGTGCAGCATGCCGAGCGGCCGATCAAGTCACCGGAGTTCGCCGCGCAGGAGAAAAAGGCCGCTGAAATCCGTGCCAAACTCGCGCCGCTCCTCACGAAGCTCGCCGAGTATCAGCCGAAGGCCGTGCTCGGCCGACGCGTGACGATTGGCGAAGAGGAAGCCACCTTTTTAAAGACACCCAAAGGCGTCAAAGCCACGGATTACGATGCCGGCACCGAGCCGGGCCAGCTCAATGACCTCGGTAATGCGCAGCGCTTCCCGAACATCGGCGAGAGCTACCGCTACTTTGATGAAGCACCCGGCACCGACTGCGGCGCGTGGACACCGAAACGCAGCGGCAAACATCGCGTCTGGGTGAGCTGGGGCGTGTGGACCACGCATGCGCCGGACGCCCGCTTCATTCTGGAAACCAACGGCCAGCAGACCGAGATCGGCACCATCAATCAACGCCAGTTCGCCGATGGCAAGCCCGCCATCGCGGGCAAAAAACGCTGGAGCAGCTTCAAAAGCCTCGGCGAGCACGAACTGGCCGCCAACAGCCGCATCCTCCTCCGCATGGGCCCAACCCGCGCTCCGATGGCGGCTGACATTATCCTGCTCGAAGAAATGCCCACATCTTCTGAAAAGCTCCACATCCGCTCACCAGTCGTTCACACCGCCAACACCGATCTTTTCGCTCCCACCAACGCGAAACACCTGCGCTTCGTCATCGACGACAGCTACAGCAACAACGCCTGCATCGACGAACTCGAGATCTTCGGCTCCAGCGGCGAAAACCTCGCTTTGAAGGCCAAAACGACCTCCAGCGGCGATTACGGTCCCAGCGCCATCCACAAGCTCCAGCACATCAACGACGGAAAATACGGCAACAGCCGCAGTTGGATCGCCAAAGAGAAAAAAGGCTGGGTGCAGTTCGATTTTGCACAGCCGCAGGAGGTCAGCCGCGTCGTCTGGAGCCGCGATCGCAGCACGACTGGCAAAGCCTTCGAAGACCGCCTCGCCACCGCCTATCGCATCGAGGTATCAACCGACGCCAAGACCTGGAAAACCGTCGCCAGCCACGCCGATCGCCTGAGCGCCCGATTTAACAAGAAGGTCAAAGCCATCCCATCCTCCTCGAATGCGCCCGCCGACCTCATCGCGAAGGTCGATGCGCTGCAAAAGGAGCTGCAAAGCTTCACCGAGCCGCCCATGGCCTATGCTGGCACCTTCAAGCAGCCCGAGCCGACGCATCGCCTGCATCGCGGCGATCACATGAGCCCGCGCGAAGTCGTCGCGCCGGAAGGGCTATCCCTTTTCAAAGAGAAGCTCGGCAGCTTCAAGCTCGCGCCCGATGCGCCCGAGCAGCAGCGACGCCTCGCCTTTGCCAAATGGCTCACGGATCCGCGCAATCCACTGCCCGCCCGCGTCATGGTGAACCGCATCTGGCATTACAACTTCGGCACCGGCCTCGTCGCCACGCCGAGCGATTTCGGCCACATGGGCTTTAAACCCACGCATCCCGAGCTGCTCGACTGGCTCGCGAATGAGTTCATCAAAAGCGGCTGGAGCGTGAAGCACATCCAACGCCTCATTCTCACCTCGCGCACCTTCCAGCAATCCTCATCCGTCCCATCCGACCGATCCGTCCTATCTAAAGACGCGACCAACACCCTGCTCTGGCGCTTTGCTCCTCGCCGTCTCGATTCCGAAGTCATCCGCGATAGCATCCTCGCCGTCACCGGCAGCCTCGATCTCACCCCAGGCGGCCCTGGCTTCATGCTCTACGAGCCGAATGCCAACTACGCCCGCAACTGGATCGCCGAGACCGGCGACTTCGAGCGCGAAGACTACCGCCGCATGATCTACGCCCTCAAACTCCGCATGGAACCCGACGCCATCTTCGCCGCCTTCGATGCGCCCGATGGCGGTCAAGTCTGCCCCTCCCGACCTCGCAGCACCACGCCGCTCCAAGCCCTCAATCTCTTCAACAGCTCCTTCCTCCTCGAACAAGCCGCCAAACTCGCCGCCAAGGCCAAGAATGTCTCAAACGCCTACCAACTCGTCTATCAACGCCAGCCGACGAAAGACGAACTCACCGCTGCCGAGTCCTTCGTGAAACAAGAAGGCCTGCAAGCCTTCTGTCGTGCCCTTCTGAACTCCAACGAGTTTCTCTTCCTCGAATGAACGCCCTTCTCAACCGCCGCACCTTCCTCCAGCAAACCGTCCACGGTTTGAGAAGCATCGCGCTGCTTGATCTACTCTCGCGAGATCAGCTATTGGCCGCATCAGGTCCTATTCGGCCCATCATCGATCCCGCGCGGCCGTTTGCAGCCCGCAAACCACACTTTGCTCCGAAGGCCAAACGCGTTGTCATGGTCTTTTGCAGCGGTGCGTTGAGCCATGTTGATACCTTCGACTACAAGCCCGCTCTCTTTAAATACCACGACCAGCCGATGCCGGGCGGCAGCGTCGTCACCTTCCAGGGCGAGCAGGGAAATCTCATCAAACCACTGCGCGACTTCAAACCACGCGGCCAGTCCGGCAAGATGACGTCCGATTTGCTGCCGAAGCTCGGCGCATGCGCGGACGACTTCTTTTTCTGCCACGGCATGACGTCGAAGACGAACACGCACGGCCCCGGCGAGACCTTCATGTCCACGGGGCAGACGTTGGAGGGCTTTCCGTCTGCGGGCGCTTGGGTGAACTACGCGCTCGGCACCGAGAACGCAAATCAGCCCACCTACATCGCCATTCCCGATCCCCGCGGCAAGCAGCCGGCTGCGGGCACCAACACGAGCGCCGCCTGTCTCCCCGCCGCGTACCTAGGCACCGCCTCCAAAGCCGAAAAC
>JBKCXA010000738.1:0-4299 GCA_046316935.1 Prosthecobacter sp. | reverse complement strand
ACGCTGTAGCGATGGAATCCGCCGCCAAGATGGTCGCGCATGCCGCCATTGGCCATGCCGCGCAGCGTGATGACGGTCATCTCCATGGCCCACGCGCTCTCGTGGTTGCGCTCCTTGTCCTCGCGCTTCGCGAAGGCACGGTGGATGCGCATGAGGAGGTTCAAACCGGTGGGCCGGGGGAATTTTGGTGCGCCGCCGAAGCCTCCTTCATGATAGTCGAAGCTGCCACTGAGGTCGTCGTAGGCCTTTTGCAGCACGGCCTGCGGGTCGATGCCGGTGACTTCCTTGTTTTCGTTGTCGAGATGCTCTTGGAGCTTCTCGACGGACTTGCTGGCGCGTTCCTCGACGCCGGTGCGGTCTTCCTTCCAGATCTTGGTGAGCTCGGTGAGCAGGTGTTTGAAGCCGATGCGTCCCGGCGTGTCCTCCGGCGGGTAGTAGGTGCCGCCGTAGAAGGGTTTTAATTCGGGCGTGAGGAAGACGCTCATCGGCCAGCCGCCCTGACCGCTGGCGGCCTGGACGTAGGTCATGTAGGTGAGATCGACATCGGGCCGCTCCTCGCGATCGACTTTGACGGGGATGAAGCTCTCGTTGAGCAGCTTCGCGGTGTCCTCGTTCTCGAAGGACTCGCGCTCCATGACGTGGCACCAGTGGCAGGTGGAGTAGCCGGAGGAGAGAAAGATGGGCTTGTCCTGCTCCTTGGCCAGTTTGAAGGCCTCCTCGCCCCACGGCAGCCAGTTCACGGGGTTGTGCGCATGCTGCAAAAGGTAGGGCGAGCGCTCCTTGGCGAGGGCGTTGGTGTGCTTGGGCGAGTTGGGGGTGTTTTCGCTCATGGTGGGGGTGCAGCGAACGTCCGCATGCAGGCGGGAGTTGCAAGGGGTGCTTCGAGGGCTGGATGGCTAAAGCCAATCCTACTCTTCCTCCTACTCTTTCTCCTACTCCCGGTAGCTTGGGCCATGGACTCCTGCGAAAGCCAGCAGGCGCACGATTCCGGGAGGAGGAGGAAGAGTAGGAGTAGGAGGAAGATTCCAAGCACCAAAAAAAGAGGGGACGCCTCGCGGCGTCCCCTCCGGGTGAAGTAGTGTGATGGTGCGTGCGGTCGATTACGAGCCGCCCGGACGCCATTCTTCGGTGGCGAACTTGAAGGCCTGCTCCAGGCCGACGAGGTCGGTGCTGGGCTTGAGGGCTTCGAACGCGGCGCTTTCCTTCTGGATGTCGGCGTCGCTGTAGGACATGGCCTTGATGGAGAGGCCGATGCGGCGCTCCACCTTGTCCACCTTGATGACGCGGGCTTCGACCTGGTCGCCGACATTGAGCTTGTCTTTGACCTTCTCGATGCGCTCCTCGCTGATCTGCGAGATGTGCACGAGGCCGTCGATGTCGTCTTCGAGCTCCACGAAGGCGCCAAAGCTGGCGATCTTCGAGACGCTGCCCTTGACGACGTCGCCCACCTTGAAGCGGGTGTCGATCTCGCTCCACGGATCGGTTTCGAGCTGCTTCATGCCGAGGCTGATGCGCTGGTTGGCCTTGTCGATGCCGAGAACGACGGCTTCGACTTCCTGGCCCTTCTTGAGCATCTCGGACGGATGGTTGATCTTGCGTGTCCAGCTGAGGTCGGACACGTGGATCATGCCGTCGATGCCTTCTTCGAGTTCGACGAAGGCGCCGTAGGCGGTGAGGTTGCGCACCGGGCGGGTCATCTTCGTGCCCACGGGGTAGCGGCTGTCGATGTCGTCCCACGGATTCGGCTCGAGCTGACGCACGCCGAGGCTGATCTTACGCTCGTCCTTGTTGATGCCAAGAACGACGGACTCGATGACCTGGCCGACAGCGAGAACATCGCTCGGACGGGCAATACGCTTCGTCCAGGAGAGCTCGGAGACATGGATGAGGCCTTCGACGCCTTCTTCCACTTCGACGAAGGCACCGTAAGCGACGAGCTTGGTGACCTTGCCGCGGACCTTGTGGCCCACGGGGTAGCGGCCTTCGATGTTTTCCCAAGGATTGTTTTGCAGCTGCTTGAGGCCGAGGGAGACACGCTCCTTCTCGCGGTTCACCTCGAGGATGACCACGTCCACGCTCTGACCGATGCCGACCATCTCGGAAGGATGGTTGAGGCGGCCCCAGGACATGTCGGTGATGTGAAGCAGACCGTCCATGCCGTTGAGGTCCACAAACACACCGAAGTCGGTGATGTTCTTGACCACGCCGGTGACCTTGTCGCCCGGGGTGACGGAGTCGAGGAACTTCTGGCGCTGCTCGGAACGCTCGGCCTCGATGACCTCGCGGCGGGAGAGCACGATGTTTTTGCGCTCGTCGTTGATCTTGACGATCTTGAACTCGAACACCTTGCCGACGTACTCGTTGAGGTCCTTCGGCGGGATGATGTCGATCTGGCTGCCGGGCAGGAAGGCTTCGACGCCCACGTTGACCATGAGGCCGCCTTTGACGACGCTCTTGACCTTGCCTTTGACGAGACCGCCGTCTTTGAAGACGTGGTAAATTTTCTCCCAATTCTGGCGGTGAGCAGCCTTCTCCTTGGAGAGGACGACCATGCCTTCGTCATTTTCGAGGCGCTCGAGCAGGACTTCGACTTCGTCGCCGACCTGGATGTCCTCGTCTTCGAATTCGTTCGAGGGGATGGCGCCTTCGGACTTGTAGCCGATGTCCACAAGGACGACCTGGGGTTTGATTTCGAGGATGCGACCCTTGACGATGGATCCCTCGGAGAGCTCGCGGAAAGAACCTGCGATCAGGTCGGCGAGCGTTGCGTTTGCACTCATTACTGTTGTTTACGGGTTGGGAGCGTTGGGTGGGTGAACCGCTCGCGTGCTTCCGCTCCGGAGGCGCACGGCGGGCTTTCGTCCCGCAGCACCAGAGGGTGCCCGGACAAGAGGGCCGCCATACTCGGGGTGAACGCCGTTTTGGCAAGGGCGAAGTTCACCCCGTGCGCCCCCCTTTCTCCGTGGGCATCTCAGCGCTTGCCACCTTCCCTGCCCTCCCTCACACTCGCCGCGCCATGAAATGGTTCATCCGCATCCTTGTCGTCCTCGCCGTCCTCATCACCGGCCTGCTGTGGTTTGGCTACTCGAAGATCGACGACCTCCTGAAGCTCGGCATTGAAAAAGCTGGCACGGAGGCCCTCCAGGTGCCGGTGAAGCTCGACAAGGTCAGCCTGTCCATGTTTTCGGGGGCCGGCGCCCTCGAAGGGCTGGAAATCGGCACGCCCGCCGTCCTGACCGCCGTCATCCTCTCCAAACTCTCCGAGGAAGCCGCCAAGGCCGGGGCGGGCGGTGCCGTCGAAAACCTCCTGAAGGGCGGCAACATCAAAGTCGATACCCAGGAGCTGAAGCAGGGCGTCAACGAGCTGAAGAAGCTCTTCGGGAAATAGGTCCCCTTATTCGAGGTAGATGGCGAAAACCCGGGCGGCGCTTTTCTCGGGGTAGTTCACCCGAAGAGCGATTTTTTGACCCGGCAAAGGCTTCGGCCATTTCAAAGGCACTCGAATGCCGTTGGCGGTTACTTTGGTCTCAAAACCCTCCAACGCATGGTCGAGATGGTCGAGGAGTTGCACGGTGAGCGGAGACTCCGCCGTCACGCCATCCACATTGAGGGAGATGCTTTTGCCCATGAACGGGCTGGTGATGAAGTGAGCGTCGTTTTCCGCCACTTTCGGCGTGAGCGAGCCAAAACCATCTCGGCGCAACGTCGCCAGACCGATGTCCATGTGCTCCAGCACGCCGCCGGTGTCCCAGTGGGAATACCAGATCATGGTTTTGTCCCCCTCGTTCACAAAGGCATGCGCCTGGAGGATGGCCACGTCGTCCCACTCGCCTGGTTTTCCCCGCGGGATGATCGTGTGACCGGGCACCGGCTCGCGGAAATGCACGCCGTCGTTGCTGAGCATGAGGCCGAGATCCACGCGGACGCCCAAAGTCCAGCTCTTTCCCTTCGGCGGAGGTTCCGCGGCATCCTGCCACATGCCGTGCAGGCCCACGAGCACGTTGCCACGGTTCCAAAGGCCCGCGCCCATGTGCATCTGCTGGCCTTTGACTGGTGGATTCGATAGCTGCCCCGGCCGCGCATAGGAAAGCGCTTTCGCTTTCGACCACGTCACGAAATCCGGCGAGCGGTAGGCCAGCATATCGCGACCAATCTCGCTGCCGTCCGGCCGCCAGGACCAGGGGCTGAGGAGCTGGCCGGTGGCATAATAAAAATCGCCAAAGCGATACAAGCCGCTCACCTCGAAGCGCTCGCCACCCGCGTTGGCCGGGCGGTCGCCCACGCATTTCCATGTCAGGC